>JAYURX010000449.1:0-6486 GCA_043755965.1 Flavobacterium sp.
TAAACTCCAGCCATAGCAGTAGAAACCGGAATTGCATAGGTGTTTCCAACACTTGGTGGAGTTGTTATCGTAGTTGTACCTCCATCAGTGCTATAAGTAAAAGTATATGGCGCTGTTCCGTTTGCTCCCGTAAAGATAATATTTGGACTCGCTGCGTCTTTACAAACTGTAGTGGTACCAGAAATTGTCGCAGTTGGCAATACCCTAACTGTTACCGTGGCAGTGCCCGATTGATTTTGAGAACAAGCAGGAACTCCGGAACTTTGAACACTAATTAAAGTATACGTAAATGTTCCCGACGCAGCAGTCGAAGTTGGAAGTAAATAGATATTCCCAGTACTTGGTGGAGTGGTAACAGTCGTTGTTCCGCCATCAGTGCTATAAGTAAAAGTATAAGGAGCTGTTCCGTTTGCTCCCGTAAAGGTAATACTAGGACTTGCTGAATCTTTACAAACTGTTGTCGTTCCTGAAATGGTTGCAGTAGGTGCAATCACCGTTACCGTTGCAGAGCCAACCCCAGGCTGGGTTGTTGTTCCTGCGGCAGTTGTGATTGTCGCATTTACTAAAGTATAAACGGTGGCAACATTTAATGGCGGTGTAATATCAAAATTAGTTCCTGAACCATTTAGAGTAATTTGTCTTGGATTTCCATTAACAGTATAATCAACTATTGCATATGGCGTTCCTGTAAAAGTTATAGTAGATGAACCTCCACTACAAACCGACGTCGGCGATGCAGAAATGGATACGACCGGCAAGGCAACAACAATCAATTGAAAACTCACTATGGCAAAATTAGCAGGGTTGCTATTTTCAGATAAAACAGCGTAAATTGTTTGAGGATTTGATGTGTTTGGGAAATTATTTATACCCGTTATTGGATTAGTTCCAGCCGTTGCGTCAGCCAAAGTAGGATAGTAAGTAACGGTGTGGTCCGCTGGTGCATTTGCTCCATATATAATTGTCATTTGCGGAGCAAAATCAAATACTGAAACTCCCGAACCTGGCGTCGTTTCATATTGAACCAAATCCGGTGGCGTTCCGGGAATTAGTAGTGTTGGGCACAAACTTACATCTGTGTGTAAAGTAAATTGGGTAGTAGTTATACAACCTGTTGCATCATCTTCAACTGCTGCATAAATTATTTCTCCGTCAGAACCATTATAAGCTGCGGGGTTTAAAATTGGAGATGCTAATTGCTGGGCCTGTAATAACGTATTATGGAATGTAATAGTGTTAGGTAACCCATTCAAAATAGTTGCGCTGTTATCTGTTAAATTAAAAGGAGCACTACAAAGTGTTATATCACTTGGAGTACCAAGCGTAAGCGAAGGAATATATTCCACAGTAATAGAATCCGATTGTTGGCATCCGCCCGGATATGTAAGGGTAACTGTATAAATTCCCGCCTGAGTAACCGTATAAAGATTTGAATTGGTGCCAACTGGAGTTACACCTTGCGTCCAATTGTAAGTTACACCTGGAATTGCAACATTTCCAGCTTGTATGGTAATCGTTTTTGAACTACAAACCGCCGTATTATTTGCAATAGTAAAATCGCTAATTCCTCCAAATTCAGTACCTGTTCCAGCTAATTCGGCAGTTCCAATATTAAAACTTCCGCCGCCTAAAAAAACAGCCGAATCATATATGTTGTCATTCCTATCTGCAATAACCAGTTTGATGTGATATACATTACTCGGAATTACTGCCGATGTAGCTGTCATCAAAACAGTTTCACCATTGAAATTCGTCGCAGCTGCCGCAGCCACTGCGGGTGATAAATCATTAAAATTGCCAAAATAAGTAGGATTTGCTGACCCACAATTTGTACCAAAACCGGTATAATAGGCGCCATCACGAATCGTTACAACTGATATCGGAGTTGTAGTACTGGGAACTAAAGCCAAATTTGTCGGCGGGGATCCAGCGGTTACATTCGTCAGAAAAAAAGCGAATGCATCAGAGTAAGCGCATTGAAAATCGCCATATTCTTCAGACGCAAAAAGAAAACTAAAACTCATCATTGTAGTCAACGGTGTAAAATCAAATTCCAAAATCGTAGCGTTATTATAATCCATCAAACCAGGATCAATTCCCAATCCATTAATGTAATTAAATAAGTCGGCATCACCTGGCCAATTGCCTGCATTCTGTGTTGTGTTGTTTGGTCCTGGCGCAGCTAAGACTGATCCTGTGCTTAAAATAACTCCGGAAGTTAGCGGAAAATTAGGGTTTGTATTTTGAAAAAAACCTATACCGTTAGAGGAACCAAAACTGCTCCCATTGCTCGCGCCGCTACCTGTACTCCATGTAATATTAGAAATAGTACCCACACAAGACCCACTGGTACTGCCGGAAGCGAATAAAACATCTTGAACGAGTTGAGGAACCGTATAAGTACTGGTATTTACTGTTATGGCTTGGGAAAACGTATTTAAGCCCAAAATAAATGCAAAAAATAAAAATATAATTCTTTTCATCAATGTGAAATTAAAAAGTGTTTTAGTTCATAAAAAACCTAAATATGTTAATTAATTGTTTAATTGTTCAAATATAAGTATTCACAGAAAATAACTTTGTTAAATTTGCATAAAAATACACTTTCCCGATGAAAATCAGCATAAAAGAAACTCAAAATCCAGCAATATTAAAATTTGAATTCCCGGAATTTATAACTCAAAATGAGAGCTTTGAGTTCAAAAACATTGATGAGGCTAAAAATTCGCCTTTGGCACAACAACTGTTTTATCTGCCTTTTGTGAAAACCGTTTATATCTCAGGAAATTTTATTGCTATCGAGCGATTTAGCATAGTCGAATGGTCCGATGTTCAGGATGCAGTAGCCGAAGAAATAGAAAACTTTGTCAACAATGATGGCGTGATTGTATTGCCAAGTGAAAATCCGACACGAAAACAACCAATATCTGTTTATGGTGAAACCACGCCTAATCCGGCTTCGTTGAAATTTGTTGTCAACAAAGCGTTAACCAAAACAGCTGCCGAATTCAAAAACATTGACGAAGCAAAATCATCGCTTTTGGCACAGGAATTATTCAAATTCCACTATGTAAAGGAAATCTTTATAGCCGAAAATTATATTTCGGTTACCAAATACGACAGCATTTCCTGGGATGAAATCACTTTGGAACTTCGTACTTTCATCAAACAGTTTATCGAAAATGGTGGAACTGTAATTGATGAAAGCCAAATTGCAAACATTGAAAGACCGGAAAAACAACAAATTAAAAACTTCGATAATCTTGATACGACTTCACAGCAAATTATCAATATTCTCGAGGAATATGTAAAACCTGCAGTCGCCGCTGACGGTGGAAATATTCTTTTTGATTCGTATGATGAAACTGAAAAGCGTGTAAAAGTAGTGCTTCAGGGTGCCTGCAACGGTTGTCCTTCTTCTACGTTTACGTTAAAAAGTGGTATAGAAAACATGCTTAAAGATATGCTCAACGATAAAGATATTGTGGTTGAAGCGGTAAACGGATAAAACACTAAGCGTTTCTTTTGAGACGCTTTTTTTATTTAATTTTATGAGCTATTCCCGCTTTCGCGAGACGCTTTTTCTGGTTCTCGATACTTTTGTTTCGTCACTTCGAGTGTCCGCCACGGCGGATGTATCGAGAAGCGAAACAAAAACTCGAACTGACGAAAAGAGCTTCAACAGATCGCTCAATCGGGGCTAAAAAATATCCAATGAACAAACTACATCTCGAAACGAGTCCCTATTTATTGCAACACGCCAACAATCCGGTACATTGGAAAGCGTGGAATGTTGATTCTTTGGCTTTAGCCAAAAAGGAAAACAAGCTGATAATTGTCAGTATTGGTTATTCGGCTTGTCATTGGTGCCATGTGATGGAACACGAAAGTTTCGAAGACAACGAAGTCGCCTCGACAATGAATACTCATTTTATCAATATAAAAATTGATCGCGAAGAACGTCCTGATATTGATGCGGTTTATATGAAAGCCGTTCAAATCATGACAGGCCATGGCGGCTGGCCTATGAATGTGGTGACGCTGCCCGATGGCAGACCCATTTGGGGGGGAACCTATTTCAGAAAAAATGATTGGATAAATTCTTTAGAACGACTTCAGGAAATTTACATCGAAAAACCGGAAGTCATTTTGGATTATGCCGAAAAACTAAATGATGGTTTACAATCGCTGAGCATTATTTCAAAAACCGATTCTGAAGCCAGTTTCAATTTTGAAATACTTGAATCCTTAGTTTCGAAATGGCAAAAAAGTTTTGATTTGGATTTTGGCGGAATGGCTCGCGCTCCCAAATTTATGATGCCAACCAATTATGAGTTTCTATTGCGATTTGGCCATCAAACAAAAAATCAACCACTGCTGGATTTTGTAAATCTAACCTTGACCAAAATGGCTTACGGCGGTTTGTTCGACACTCTTGATGGTGGATTTTCGCGCTATTCAGTTGATATGAAATGGCATGTTCCGCACTTTGAAAAAATGCTGTATGACAACGGACAATTGGTTTCGCTTTATGCCAATGCATATAAATTGACCGGTAATCCACTCTATAAAGAAGTCATTGAAAAAACACTGCAGTTTGTCGAAAAAGAATGGTTGACAAAGGAAGGAAGCTTTTACTCTGCGCTTGATGCCGATAGCTTGAATAAAGAAAATCATCTCGAAGAAGGTGCGTTTTATGTTTGGACAAAAGCCGAATTACAAGGTTTGCTTCAGGATGATTTTGATTTATTCTCCATTGTTTTTAATGTCAACGTATTCGGATTTTGGGAACACGAAAATTATGTTTTAATCCAAAATCAATTATTATCAGCAATCGCAAAACAGCAAAATATTTCCTTGGAAACTTTGGAACAAAAGAAAAAATCCTGGGAACAAATTCTTTATACCGAAAGAGAAAAACGAAACAAACCACGATTGGACGACAAATGCCTGACATCGTGGAATGCCATTATGCTCAAGGGTTTTGTCGAAGCTTACAAAGCTTTGGGCAACCAAAAACATTTAGACATCGCTTTGCAAAATGCTAATTTTATTGTCAAAAACATTTGGAGTCCGGAAGGCAATCTGAAGCACAGTTACAAAGATGGAAAAGCAACTATCAACGGTTTTCTGGAAGATTATGCTCATGTAATGCAGGCATTTATTTCTTTATATGAGGTAACGTTTGATGAGAAATGGTTGCAAAACGCCAAGCAATTGACAGATTACACTTTTGATAATTTCTATGATGCTACTGCCCAATTTTTCTCTTTTACTTCGCATCAGGACGAGGCATTAATCACAAAACACTTTGAAGTGGAAGACAATGTGATTCCCGCTTCTAACTCGGTTATGGCTGATGCTTTATTCAAATTAAGCATTTATTTTAATAACAGTCATTATGAAAAAATCTGCGAACAAATGGTTCAGCATATTATCCCAATGGTCACTTATCCTTCCGCATTTTCGAATTGGCTAAACGTGTTTTTACATTTTTCAGAACAAAATAAAGAATTGGCAATTTGCGGAAATAACGCGTTGGACAATTTAGGCAACTTAAATAAAAACTATTTTCCCAATATTATAATTGCCGGAGGCACAACTGTGTCAAATCTGCCGTTTTTAGAAAATCGTTTTACCGAAAAGGAAACGTTATTTTATTTGTGTCAGAACAAAACTTGTGAACTCCCAACAACTGATTTTGAGGAAATTATAGCGGAAATTAAAGCAAAAACTTAGAAAAAAAATCGTACTATTGTTAGTAGTAACCAATTAAAAACAACAACCATGGGATTAGGAGATTTTTTAAAAAATTTGTTTGGCGGCACTAAAGAAAAAGCGGGCGATAACGCTGAAAACTTTGCCGAAGAAACCATCGAAAAAGTAAAAGAAATGGCAGAGCCAATGATGGACAAAGTAGAAGAATTAGCAAATGCTGCTAAAGAAAAAATAAGTGAATATGTTCCGCAAGCTGCTGAAACTATTGATAACATTGTAGATTCTGCTAAAGAGAAAATAAGTGAGTTTACAAATAATGCGGAAGAAACTGTAAAGGAAAAAGTAAGTTCATTTGCCGATGACGCTTCTGAAAATACTGAAGAAGTTAAAAATGTCACAAATCGTGTAGAAGAAGATGCCGATTAATTCTTAAAATTATTATTTTTGCCTGCATAATTATCCCGATTCGTCGGGATTTTTTTATCATACAATGGAAAAAAAAGAACTTCTCTATATTCATTCCTTTACGGAATATATCAATCAATTTATTAGCCTTTTGGTTGATTATTCTCCCAAGCTGATTACGGCTTTAATAATCCTTTTTATCGGACTGTATGCTGTTCGGCTTATCAATCGTTTGGTAAGAAAGATTATGGTTAAGCGTGAATTGGATCCAACATTGTCTAACTTTTTAGCAGACAGTTTGCTTTGGGTGTTGCGTTTTTTACTTTTTGTAACTTTTATTTCCAAACTCGGAATAGAAACATC
>JAYURX010000450.1:0-6456 GCA_043755965.1 Flavobacterium sp.
GCAGCATTACTCAGTCCTGTCGTTGGAGTCCAGCTATAAGTCAAAGGAAGATTCAATTGATAATATACCGCGCCATTAAAGGTTCTGGAAGCGTTGACCCCTGTAAATGCCCCACATAATCCGGCTCCCATATTGATAGTAATATCCGAATTAAAATAAGTATTAATACCGGTGGTATAAGAAGCATCATAATTCACAAAGATACCATAAGTAGTTGAGGCAAGTAAATTCAAATTGGTAATAGGCATATTAATCATTACTTTTGACACCCCATTTACAGCATAAGTCCCTAGTAATGTCCAAGCGCCCGAAGTGGTTTCACTACCAAGATACGTACCTACTTTATAATAAACATTAACGTTTTGAAGAGCTGTAATGTTAGGGGTAATATCCAAAGCCGTTATAGTAATGGGACTACTATTCGTAACGATATTAAACATATTACCACCGCCACAACCGTTACCACCAAGTTGTGTGGTAGCCAAAGAATTGCTGGCAGGTGTATAAACAGCACTAAGAGTTGTATTCTGACCGGCACAAAAAGCAACATCAGCTCCCGCATTCGGAGTGGTTGGAATAGGTTTCACACTAAACACAGTGGCACTGGTACCTGTAGCCTCTGGTGTAGTAACTGTAATATAACCTGTGGTTGCGCCTGCCGGTAAAGTAGCCGTTATGGAAGTAGCCGAATTAACCGTAAATGAAGCCGCGTTCACACCATTGAATTTTACAGATGTAACGCTTGTAAAATTGGTGCCGGTTATCGTCACTACCGGAGTACTGCCGATACACGTGCTTGTCGGTGTGAAACTTGTAATAGTGGGTAAAACCACACAAGTAATGGTAGCGTCCCATCCCGCTCTGACAACCGAGCCATCCGTTTTAAATTCAAAAGTCACAGACCCATTTACTGGAGTAAATAGTGTTCCTGGTGAAATATTACCATAATAAGAATTGGCTGGAGCAGTGGTAGCATTTGTTCCTGCAGGCAAGCCCGATGGAATTACAGTACCCCCTGTTCCTACACCATTATAAATCATCAATCCATCATAGTTGTTCTCAGTAGCAAACGAGTTAAAAACAATTTTAAGACTATTTCCTGCAGATGGCGTAAAAGTAAAAACATAACTTTCATTATTAACATAGTTAGAACCAAATCCACCACTATCATAAAATTTAGCATTACAGCTTGTGAGAGAGCCCGTCGTCATATTAACTACATCTAAATTCGCCGTAGTGAAAGTAGCAGAGCCTATCCACGCACTATAGCTCGATGCATTACATTTGCTGCGAATCCAAAAATAATAAGTAACACCCAAAGTCAATCCTGTAACATTCGCAGATAAAGCACCGGTTACCGTTCCCATTCCCGAAGGGTCAGACCCATCGGCAGGAGGCGCCACATTGGAAGTACTGATATAATAGTTATAAATTGTATTTGGGGTCATTGCTGAGTCGGTCCATACTAAACTGGCCGTAGTACCTGTAACATTTACCGTAGTCAATGCGGAAGCAGTTGAAACAGCACATGGCGGCACAGTAATGACATTCAAAGTATAATCTTCAAAAGCTTGATAAATTCCATTGCGACAAGGATCTGAAAAAGGCCCAAAATCAATACCACCAATTCTCATGCGATGAGATCCTACAGTACTTACCGAATCGGAATTTAGTAAAGGAACTGCAAAACTGCCGGACACTGTAGTTGGAATAGCATTGGTAGAATTCCCTTGAAAAAGAAGCTCTCCCGCATCAGCAAAGTCACCATCGTTATTCCAGTCTACCCACACATTAGTGTCATAGGTAAATCCGGTTCTAAACGTAACGCTGAAAGGTATAGTAGCTCCCTGAAAAACATTGGTGCTGATAGCTGTATAATTGCCATAGTTAGTAGCTTCAATGCCTGTGGTGTTATTTATCGTTCCTATAGTAACATTGGTAATCCCTTGTGGATCCTGTGGAAATCCTACACCACTTGGCGTGCAATACACTGGCGGAGCTGTTGTAGCATACGTGATAACACCAAAAGAGGTACCGGTACCGCAGCCATTAATTGCTCTAACTCTGTAATAATAGGTGGTACTCGCCGTTAAGCCTGAAACAGTATACGTAAGGACATTACCAAGGGTAAATGGAGAACCCGAAACCATTGAAGTAAAAGTATTGTCTGTCGCAACATCAAGAGAATATCCGGTTGCACCTGGTGATGCATTCCAGTTTGCAGTAATCGACGATGAGGTAGCGCTACTACCGGCTGTAGGCCCTGGTGCTGTGGGAACTGTAGTAACGATGACCGCCCCCGAAACAGCACTGGTAACAGTACAAGATAAAGTACTTGTAATAACACAATAATAATATAAGGTTCCTGTTGAAGTGGTTAACGGAGTATATGACGAAGAATTGGCTCCGGAAAGCAATGTCCCGCCCGAGTTTGAATTACTCGCATTTCTATACCACTGATACGTACTAACTGTGCCTCCACTTGCTGTCGCACTCAGAGCAGTAGCAGGAGCATTTAAACAAAGTGATTGTGTTGCAGTAGAAGGAGAAGTTGCTATAACAAATGCGGAGCAATCAACTGTTGTAAAACTGGTGACAGCTGACCATCCACTATAACTATTAGCACTACAATAAGAACGAACCCAGGCGTAATAGGTCTGACCTGCAGTCAGTCCGGTGAGAGTATAAAAAGGATTGCCCGCTACTGTTCCAAATGGAACTGTCGGGGTCGCTGTTGATAAAGGCGTTGTACTTGAAGTGCTATAATAAATTTCATAACTTGAGGTTCCCATATCATCCCAATCCAAATAAGCAGTAGTAGGACCGACCGAAGACGCCAATAAATTGGTAGGCTTTGCACATAACACACAATCAACCCTAATATTATATCCTGCGGCATTGGTAGCAGCATCGGAAGTAAATTTAATAGTTAGCTCCCCATTCGCAGAAACAGTAGATAAATAATAAGGCTGTGCCGGGATTGTGGTGGCCGTATGATTCAGCAACTGATTCGCTGCACCGGCAGTGTCATCAAAGACTTCAATTCTATCACTTGCAGCTCCAGTGTAAGAAATAAATTGGATCCTTATTCTATATCCGCCAGCAATAGCTGTGGCTGAAGGCCTAAAAGTTACCTGATTAATTTGATTCAGATTATAATCATCAGAAGTTCCTCCATTATCATAAAAATTATAGGATGCGCCTGAATCCACTAAAACTGTGGTTCCGGCGGCAACAGGTGAACAAACAGAAGGTGCACCATTCCCTGATTGAATCGGAGCTACAACAGTATTCTCCGGAAATCCGGTACTCACAGCACCGGCAGTGGTATAACGGGTCCAGGCTATGTCATCTATATACATTTGAGAAGCAATCCCTCTCACATAAGTGTCTTTAATTCTTAATTTAACATTGCTGCTGTTCAGAGGTGTTGAAAAAGTAACAGAAACCAATTGATATGTACTGGACATCGTTGGTAAAGTAAAAACTCCTCCCGGAACCGCGCTAATACTGGTTGCAGTTGCAAAATCATCTGTTGAGTACTCTACAGTATAAGAATTAAATGATGCATTTGAACCTCTTACATAAAGAGAAATAGTTTGAGGATTGTCTATAGCAGGCGTCTGCAGATAAGAACCATTTGAAGTAGTTATACAAAAAAACCTTCCTGACCTTGCATTAGTCGTACTGCTACCAAAGCTTATAACAGAACCGGTAAAACTAGGAGCAGCAGTATTTAATACTGCAAAAGTTCCCGAAGTTGCAAAACTTTCAAATCGTGCATACGGCCCCGCACACTGAGCGGCTGTTTTGGTAGTAACTCCAAAAACTAAAAGAAGAAGTAAGGAAAATAAAAACCTTAGGGGTTTTTGTTGAATTGCATGGGATAAAGTACTCGGGGCAATAAGTAAATCTTTTTTCATATTTTATTTTTATAAAATTGACATTCTAAAAGGATTGGGGCTTTATCAATTCCTATTTAAGTTTGTGGACATAAAGTTACGTTCTAAAAAAATAGTATTAACCATTTCCTGACCAAAAACAAACACTTTTCGATAAACTGTCAAAACCATCGACAACGAAACCATTATTTGTAAGAAAAATGTCAGAGAACTTTACAATAACTTCCCAAAACGCTCTCAAATTTAACGTTATTTTTTAGATTTAAGAACGCTAAAATAACAAATTGTCAACACTTTACAATAAACTGTTAATAAATTGTGATAATACAATACTATATTAGTCAGTAACCACCAAAATACACTAAATAATAAAGTAAAACCTTATAGGTGCTAACCAATAGTTATTTAGATGGTTAGCAGCATAATATCTATTAGGTATAGCTTATCTATAGCGAGGCGATAGTATTGTCTTGTATAACTATGTTAGGATTTATTTATTAACCTGTATAGTTATTTTAGGACAGGACAGTTGATTTAGGATTAAAAATTATATTTGTATAACTATGTTAGGATTTATTTATTAACCTATATAGTTATTTTAGGACGAGTCAAACCCACAACCCACAACCCACAACCGATAACAGAAAACCGATAACAGAAAACCGACAACCCACAACCGATAACCGACAACAGAAAACCGACAACCGACAACCGACAACCGACAACCGATAACCGATAACCGACAACCGACAACCGACAACCCACAACCGACAACCGACAGCCGACAACCGACAACCCACAACCGATAACCGATAACCGATAACCGACAACCGACAACAGCATCAAAACCCTATACGCCATGGCAAAAGTAATAGCACCGTTTAAAATAGTAGGCACATTGGATGACCTCAATTTTTACATCGACCAAAACAACGAAAACATTGTCAGAACCAAAGGAAAAACTGGCGTAACTAGTGAAGAATTCAAAAGAAATCCAATCTTCACTAAAGTAAAAAACCACGGAAAAGAGTTTGGCCGGGCCGTAAAAAAAGCACAAAGTTTCCGAATGATAGCGCACTATTTTAACAACAGAGCCAAAGACGGTAGCTTTGCAGGCAGAGCCAACAAGTTAATGCTGGATATTATAAATGAAGATGCTAGCAGCCCTCACGGAGAAAGAACGTTGGAAAGTGGCATGGAATCTCACGACTCAAAAGAATACTTTATTGGTTTTGAAGGCAACAAATTACGTCCGTTAAATAAAGTCCTAAAAACAGCATGGACGTGGGAGGAAAAAACCAGCCAACTAACATGCAGCAATTTCAACCCAAAAAACCACATAGACTGGCCGGAAGAATCGCAAAATGTACATATTGGGATTGCACTTACCAATTGGGATTATGTAGAAGGTAAATTTGAAACTCATTACAGTCAGGAAGTAGTAATACAAAAAGGAGAAGAAATTCAAACCATTATACTAACAACAGAAAAAACCGAACAGCAAACCGAAAACAACATTCAGCTACTCTACCTCTTCATCGGTTTCTCCATACCACACCGAAAAAAAACCAAAGAACTCAAAAGAATCAACAATACCGTCTCTATCATCTGGTCAAAATAAACCCAAATCGATAACAGAAAACCGAGCTATAAACACTATATCCTTTGCGCCCTTTGCGGGAAACTCTTTGCTCCCTTTGCGTGAAACTCTTTGCGCCATTTGCGTGAAAAACAGATAACCGACAACCGATAACAGAAAACTAAGCTTTGTACACTATATCCTTTGCGCCCTTTGCGTGAAACTCTTTGTGCCCTTTGCGTGAAACTCTTTGCGCTCTTTGCGTGAAAAACCGACAACCGACAACCGAAAACCGATAACCGATAACCGATAACTAAGAATACTGCTTTTCATAATAGCTTTGATAATCCCCGGACGTAACATTGCGGAGCCAGTCTTCATGAGATAAATACCAATCAATAGTTTTTTCCAAACCTTGTTCGAAAGTAACGGTAGGTTTCCAACCGAGTTCCGTATTTATTTTGGAAGCATCAATAGCATAACGCAAGTCGTGTCCCGGCCTATCTTTTACATAGGTAATCAACTTTTCCGATTCACCCGCTACCCTACCCAATTTGGCATCCATCTGTCGGCAAAGCAATTTCACCAAATCAATATTCTGCCATTCATTAAAGCCACCTATATTATAGGTCTCATGATTCCTTCCTTCGTGGAAAACCAAATCAATGGCAATGGCATGGTCAATAACGTACAACCAGTCGCGGGTATATTTTCCATCACCATATACCGGCAACGATTTATTATTTATAATATTGTGTATAAACAATGGCACCAATTTTTCAGGGAAATGGTTGGGCCCGTAATTGTTGGAACAATTCGTAATCACATAGGGCAAACCATAGGTTTCTCCATACGCTCTTACAAAATGATCTGAACTGGCTTTTGAAGCAGAATACGGTGAATTTGGATCATACGGCGTTGTTTCAGTAAACAACCCTTCTGCTCCTAAACTGCCATAAACCTCATCGGTAGAAA
>JAYURX010000451.1:0-6449 GCA_043755965.1 Flavobacterium sp.
CTTTTAAATCTAAAGTATGCAAATAGGGAAGCAGCGTTGTTCCCAAACCTTCATCAGCCAGTTTTATTAGTGTTTCAAAACTTCCGCTTTCAATTTGGAAATGCGCTTTTTCGTTGGCAGCAACATTCTTGCATAAATTTAAAATACCGTCTCTAAAACAATGTCCGTCCTGAAGTAGTAGGATTTCATCTATATTTAAATCATCGACTTCTATTTCCTTTTTTTGGAAAGAATTATGGCCTTCGGGAATATAAGCCACAAAGGGTTCAAAATATAAAACAACTTCTTTTATTTTCTCTTCTTCCAATGGTGTTGCGGCAATCGCGGCGTCTAAATGACCGTTGTTGAGTTTTATTATAATTTCATCCGTGTTTAACTCTTCAATAATGAGTTTTACTTTTGGATATTTTTTGATAAAATTATTGAGAAACATGGGTAATAATGTCGGCATTATCGTCGGGATAATTCCCAAACGAAATTCTCCGCCAATAAATCCTTTTTGCTGGTCAACAATGTCCTGAATTCTATCCGCTTCGTTAACAATATTCTTAGCTTGATTAACAATCTGCTGCCCAATTTCGGTAAGATGAATAGGTTTCTTGGTTCGGTCAAAAATCTGAATGCTCAGTTCTTCCTCAATCTTTTGGATTTGCATGCTTAACGTAGGTTGGGTAACAAAACATTTTTCGGCTGCCAGTGTAAAATTCTTGTGTTCAGCAACAGCAAGAACGTATTTAAGTTGTGTAATTGTCATTATATAGTAAATTTTGATACAAATATAAAACCTATAAGTTTAAGTTATAGTTAACATATGTTAAAAATATTATAATGGTTTTCAAAATCTGTTTTGAATACTTACTTTTGTCGCATGAAATTTTTTACAAGACTTATTATATTCTTATTCGTTGTTTTTCTATCGACGCCAACAGTGGTGACTTTGATCCAGAAAAACACGGACACATCTATGTTTTATAGTTTGGCCGAAGAGGAAATCCACAAAGAACTTAAAGAGGTTAAAGCCGAAATAAAACAACAGTTTGATTATCCTTTTTTAGACTTACAGTATAAGAATGACACAATTATTTCTGAAAACTTATCACGCCACGACAATGTTGCTTCAGAAATATTCTCGCCTCCGCCGGAGTTGATTTAATACAAATTTTCGATGTTTCACAATGTTCGCAGATAGCGGACGTTTAATTTTTGTATTAAATTTTTCAGGACATGACAAAAAAAATCAATCTTTTTGCCAACCTTAAATCTGATTTTGCATCAGGTTTAGTGGTTTTCTTAGTAGCTCTTCCATTATGTTTGGGAATTGCTTTGGCTTCCGGTGCGCCATTATTCGCCGGTATTATTTCAGGAGTTGTTGGCGGACTTGTAGTAGGTTATCTGAGCAAATCCCATCTTAGTGTTTCCGGTCCAGCAGCAGGTTTAACAGCTATAGTACTCACAGCGATAACCGATTTAGGTGCTTTTAATGCCTTTTTATTAGCCGTTTTATTAGCTGGAATAATACAACTTATATTGGGTTTTATAAAAGCCGGTGCAATTTCAAATTATTTTCCTACTAATGTTATTGAAGGAATGCTGGCGGGAATTGGAGTAATTATTTTACTGAAACAGATTCCGCATATTTTTGGTTTGGATAAGGATTATTTCGGGGATCTAAGCTTTTTCCAAAGCGATGGTAAAAACACCATCTCAGAGATTCTCGATATTCCTAATAATTTAATGATTGGTTCAGTTTTTATAGCAACCGTATCGCTTCTCGTACTAATCATTTGGCGTAAGATAGGCTTTCTAAGAAGACTGAAATTAGTTCCACCCGCACTTGGTGCGGTAGTTATTAGCATTGTACTAAATGAAATTTTTACCAATATGGGAAGTTCATTAGCCGTGGCTAACGTTCATTTAGTAAGCCTTCCGGTACCTACATCATTTGAAGAGTTTAAAAATATTCTAATTACTCCCGATTTTACAGCAATAACTAACACCAAAGTTTGGATTGTTGCGATCACAATAGCTGTTGTTGCTTCTATAGAAACGTTATTATGTATTGAAGCCGCTGATCGAATGGATGCACAAAAAAGGTATACTGATACTAATGTTGAATTAAAAGCGCAAGGTATTGGTAATATGTTAAGTGCTTTATTAGGTGGTTTGCCAATGACTTCTGTGGTAGTTAGAACTACTGCTAATAATACCGCTGGAGCCAAATCAAAAATGTCAACAATAATTCATGGTATATTATTATTAATTAGTGTCGTAGCTATTCCTTCCATTTTAAATAAAATTCCTTTAGCGACCTTAGCTGCCGTTCTATTATTGATTGGTTACAAGCTGGCTAATCCTAAAACTGTTAAGCATTTTTGGGAAAGAGGAAAATACCAATTCATTCCATTTATGGCTACTTTAATAGCTGTTGTTCTTACTGATTTGTTAAAAGGTGTGATATTAGGAATGATAATAAGTATTATTTTTATCTTAAAAGGAAATATGCAAAGAGCTTATAAATTTAGAAAAGAAGAATACCATGATGGTGATGTTATCCATATTGATTTGGCTCAAGAAGTTTCATTTTTAAATAAAGCGGCTATTAAATCTACATTAGCATCCATTCCAGAAAATTCTAAAGTTGTAATCAATGCTTCTGATACCGTTTATATTGCCCATGATGTATTGGATTTGATAAAAGAATTTAAGAAAATTAAATCCAAAGATGAAAATATCAAAGTTAAATTAATTGGATTTAAAAAGGCTTATGGATTGGTAGAATCAGGTGAAGAAGGAAAACATGTTTTTCTTGAACATAAGTCTTAATAACCACTTACAATGAGAATAGTTAAAACGCTACTTCTAATGATTTGCTTTTGTAACCTTTCTTTTTCTCAAAAATCGGATATAGGAAATTGGTTCGTCTATTTTGGAAATCAAAAAATCAATAAAAAATGGAATTGGCATAATGAAGTGCAATATCGAAATTACAATTTTATAGGCGATACTAATCAATTGCTTTTGCGAACTGGTATTGGCTACAATCTTACTGAGAATAATAACAATGTATTAATAGGTTACGGATTTATAAATACACAAAAGTATGTACCAAATTCGAATCAGAAAATTGATACAAATGAACATCGAATTTATCAACAATTTATTACCAGACAGAACTTTGGAAGAGTCTTTCTTCAACATCGTTATAGAATTGAAGAACGATTTATATCGGATGATTTTCAATTGCGTTTTAGGTATTTTTTAGGAATAAATATTCCCATTAATAAAAAAATGCTTGACAAAAACGCGGTTTATATTTCTTCTTATAATGAAATTTTTATAAATGCAGAAAGCCCATTATTTGACCGAAATCGGTTATATGGGGCATTAGGATTTGTTATAAATAAAAATTTTAAAGTAGAAGCTGGTTTTATGACACAAACACTAGAAAAATCGAATCGCAATCAATTTCAAATTGTGATTTTTAACAATTTACCATTTTAAAAATAAATAATTAAAATATGAAAACATTAAATAAAGAAATGCAAGCAGCCATTACCCCTTCTATGGCAATAGAAATTTTAAAAGAAGGAAATAAAAGATTTATGAATAATTTAAAAGCCAATAGAAATCTTTTAGAACAAGCTAACGAAACCTCTGATGGTCAACATCCTTTTGCAGTAATCTTAAGTTGCATAGATTCGAGAACATCAGCAGAACTTATTTTTGATCAAGGTTTAGGCGATATTTTTAGTGTTCGAATTGCTGGAAATATCATTAATGAAGACATTTTAGGAAGCATGGAATTTGCATGCAAAGTAGCAGGTTCAAAGATTATTGTGGTTTTAGGACATTCTAGATGCGGCGCCGTGAAAGGTGCTTGTGACCATGTTGAAATGGGAAATCTCACGGCTTTATTAAGTAAAATTCAACCTGCAGTTTATGACGAAAAATCAGAGACCGAAAATCGAAGTTCATCTAATGCTGAGTTTGTTGAAAAAGTAGCTGCAATAAATGTAAAACGAACTGTGAACGCTATTATGGAAAGGAGCCCTATATTAAAAGAAATGATTCAAAATAAAGAAATCGGAATTATTGGAGGAATGCACAGTATTTCTGATGGTGAAGTTACTTTTTATTAAAGTTTATAAACAAATTGTATTTATAAGAGGCAACTTTTTTTAGTTGTCTCTTTTTTTTTAGGTTGCATGAAAAAAGAGTAGTTTTATATTTATAATAGAATTTAAGAAACATGAGCGATTTTTATAAAAAGATATTAGACAACAATAAGAAATGGGTTAAAAGAACATTGGAAAAAGACCCAAATTATTTCAAAGATTTAGCAAAAGGACAAACGCCGCCATTATTGTGGATAGGCTGTTCTGACAGTCGTGTTCCTGCGAATGAAATTATCGGAGCCAAGCCGGGAGAGGTTTTTGTGCATAGAAACATTGCGAATATGGTAGTCCATTCCGATATGAATATGTTGAGCGTTTTGGATTATGCCGTGAATGTTTTGAAGGTAAAACACGTGATTGTTTGCGGACATTATGGTTGTGGCGGCGTCAAAGCCGCTATGGGAAATGATTCGATTGGAATTATCGACAATTGGATTCGACATATTAAAGATGTTTACCGTTTGCATGATACCTATCTTAATTCTATTAGCAATGAAGATGATCGTTTCAATGCTTTTGTTGAAATCAATGCCAAAGAACAGGTTTTTGATTTGGCCAAAACTTCTATCGTTCAAGGAGCTTGGAGAAACGGGCAGGAGCTTACTTTACACGGTTGGGTGTATGGTTTGAATTCAGGATACGTAACCGATTTAAAAGTCAACATTAGTTCCAATAAAGATTTGGATGAAGTATATCAACTAAAGTTTTAATAAATAAAAAATCGCCTTCGGGGGATTTTTTATTTATTACGTTCGCTCAATACCGTTCGCCTATGGGCTCGGGTCTCTTTCGTCATTTTCGTTAAAGGCAGATGGCAACAGCTGTGGAATGAATTTTATTAAAATTGGCAATAGTAAACTCCCGCCAGGCAAAAGAAAAATAGTCAGTGAAGGTACAGTTTTGCAGATGTCAAGCATTTGAATCTTCATTCTTTTCTTTTCTTCCTTATCCAGTTCTTTGTGCGTTGATTTAGCCAAAAGATGCATCAGTTCCTTGCTTTGGGAAAGTTCCTTAACCAATCTTTTTTTGTTTCTGCTAATCAGTATTTGTACACTTTCGGTAGTATGGTCGTAAAAATTCTTTACCGGATTCGAATTGTTGAAATACGGAATCTCTTTTTTGAATTTTACAATAAAATTATTAATAAAATGAATGCTTTCGATAGTGAACGCTTCGGGAATAGCTAATTTTTCTCCCAATCTGTATAGAAAATAGCGCTCTTCATTTTCCACCTTTTCATCGCTCCACAAGCTTATTCCGGCCAAGTCAATCATATAGAATTTTTCCAAATCGTTGCTCAGATAGCTTAAATCCAAATCATCGATGGTTTTAATTTTGGCATTGGAAAACTTATTATAGCGAACAGAGGATTCAAAAAGTTTCGCCAACAAATCATCATGAATTGAAATTCCCGTTTTAGATTTTAGCGAAAGCGAAATAATACTAATTACAATATCTTCAATCTTGTTGAAATATTTTTCAGGAAGCGAACCTTTTTCCAGGTATTTTTTGAATGCCAAAACATCTACAAAAAGCAGCGCATTTGTAATTACATGAGAGAAGGTTTTGCTAAACAAATCTTCGTTCGTCTGCACTCTGTCGTGAATTATTTTCTCCAGTTTGCTTGAGTTGGAAGTCGGAAGCATTTTCTGTAAAGGATTAAAACCTTTTGGTGTCAGAAGATTGTAAAATGCAACGGCCTGTGAAATAAAATGATTGGCGTCCTTATCATTTTTGGTCAGGCAATACATTTGATATAACGTATTGAGCATTCCAATTTTTGATATCTCTTCAGGAAGTCGTTCCGTAATCGGAATTGGCTTGACCGTATCAAAACTCACGATGTGCCCAAAAATAAACCCTGTAGAACGTGTTCGGATGTAAAATGCGTCTTCAGAATCCATATAAGGTTGCCCTGAAGCTTTTTGTTCAATAAAGAACTTTTCAATCCAACCGTGTGCTGAAGGGTTAATCATTTTGGGTGCTTATTATTGGCACAAAACTAAATCATTTTTGTTTGTGATGTGTAATGATTTTGTTACCAAATTTAAAATGTGCCGCGTGCTTTAATGTTTTGCTCGCAAAGCGAAACAATTTCAGCGATTCTGGCTTTTCGGGTTTCTTCTCTTTTGGCTTGATTTAACCAATACAGATAGCTTTTTCTATAAGATGGGCTGAACTTGTTATAGTTTTCTAAAGCGGTTTTGTTTTGTTCAAAAGCCAACTTTAAGTCATCGGGCATAATGTGATTTTCGACATGGTCTAAGGATTCCC
>JAYURX010000452.1:0-2758 GCA_043755965.1 Flavobacterium sp.
TAGACGATGATGAAGATGCGCCAAATGAAAATGACGAAGAGGAAGAAGAAGATTTATTGAAGGACAAAGGCGGTTCAGACGAAGGCGATGAGGATGACGATGATGACGATTTTGAAATTGCAGATAACTTTGTTGAAGACGAAGACGACGATGAATAAACTTCGAAGAAGTTTATAAATTCCAAATTTTAAAATCCCAAATTCCAATTAAGGCGTTTGGGATTTGTTTTTTGAAATTTATTTGGAATTTGTTTTTTGTCCCGAAACTTCGGGATTGGAATTTTTACCCAAGGTATCTTTCCTGAAAAACTCTTTGATGATGGTTTTGATGCCCAATGATGGTAAATCCTAACGCGCGAACCGACATTGGATTATTAGAAGCTGTTCCAATTCTTAACAACTCTTCATTGGTAAACGATTTGTATAATGCTAGCGTAGCTTGTCTGACTATGGCTAATTCGGTTAGCAAATCCTGAAGGCTTCTATTGTAAGCCTGAACTGCATCAACATAATCATTTTCGTCAAAACCCGGCAGCGCCGTTTTATCATTTCTGGCAAAGCGCAAAGCGCGATAAGCAAATATTCTTTCCGCATCAATCAGGTGTTGGATAATGTCTTTGATGGTCCATTTTCCTTCTGCGTAGCGATAGTCAAATTTATCCATTGGAATATTCTGCACAAATTTTATCAAACGATGCACCGAGATTTCAAGCTCTTCTGTCAGTGTATATTCATTGGAAACTTGGTTAATGTATGTAGCAAAATGTCCCGCAAATTCTTCGGGTTGTAAATCGGATGGTTTCATGATTGGTTTTTAAGTGTAGTTAAGTTCACTTTTTTGTGCAAGACTCAGAATCCTGACAGTTCTTTTATATCTTTTTAATTTGATAAATCGCCATCATCTCTTTTGCTTTTTCAATTTGATTAACACTTTCCAATGACTTTGCATAGCGATAAAAGTATACGGCTTCTAATTCCTCCGGGCAGAATTCAAACAACTGGGAATACCATTTGGCTGCCGTAACCAAATCTCCGTCGAAAAAACGGTAATCCGCTACTTTTGTAAGCATCGTTTCCGTTATATATCCTTTCTCTAAAACCCTTTCATAACTTTCTATGATTTTGATTTTGGTAAATTTTGCATCTGGAATTGCTGCCTTTACTTTAGGTGTTTCTATAACTGTAGGAGTAGTTTCGATGGCTACATCCTGATTGGAAGTTTTGTCAGTCGTTGATTGAGCAAATCCGGTAAAAAATGACAAGCTTGTCATAAGGAAAAAGGCATATTTTTTCATATTACTTCCATTGAGATTGTTAATAACATTCGAAAATCTGCAGGGAAGATACAAAAATATTCTATTCTTGTTAATTTTTCCTATTAAATTTTTGTCAAAGAACTCGGGGTAGCGGCATTAAATAAACTTTATTAAGCCGAATTCCGACTCGCATTTGTATTGCCAAAAAGCGATCGGGTTACCAGTTTTTCATAAACGCTTAGTAATTTTTTGTCTACCGTTTTATGCTTTTTGATTTCATTGATTTGGGAAGAGGCATATTGCTGAATCGCAAGCAAAGGCAATACTATTTGTTCTCTCATAGCTATCGAAGCTTTTCCATCGGGGTAGTTTTCCATGAGTTCTTTATGATTCGCAATTTTAAGCAATAACCGTTTGGTTTCTAAAAATTCATCATAGATAATTTGCCAAAATGCTCCAAACTCCTCGTCGTTTTTCATATAAGCCGTTAATGGGAAATAACATTTGGCCAGCGACATCATACTGTTTTCCAACAAGGTTCTGAAGAACAAAGAATCGTCGTAGAGCTTTTGTACTTTTTCCCATTGATTGTTGGTTTCAAACTGTTTCAAAGCGGTTCCTACTCCAAAAAATCCCGGAACATTTTGCTTCATTTGGCTCCACGCACTAACAAAAGGAATGGCGCGCAAATCGGCAAAGTTCAGTTGTTCTGAAGCATTTCTTTTGGAAGGACGACTGCCAATGTTGGTTTTGGAATAATATTTTAAAGTGCTCATCTGTTCCAGATAAGGAATAAACTTCGGATGCGATTTAAAATCAAGATATTTTTGGTAACCAATAGTTGCCAGCTCATCCATAATCGATTTATCAGAAGCCGAAAGATTATTTTCATCTTTATTAAAAACAGCATTGGCAACACCAGCACTCAGCAAATTTTCCAAATTATACCGACAGGAATCCAAGGTTCCGAAATTGGAACTGATCGTTTGCCCCTGCACAGTAACTTGTATTTCCTGATTTTCAATTGTCGAACCTAAAGACGCATAAAACTTATGCGTTTTTCCGCCGCCACGCGCTGGTGGTCCGCCGCGACCATCAAAAAATATAACTTTAATGCCATATCTTCGGGAAACTTCGGTGATGGTTTCCTTGGCTTTGAAAATGCTCCAATTTGCCATTAAATAACCGCCATCTTTGGTACCATCTGAAAAACCGAGCATCACGGTTTGCTTATCATTTCTCTGTTTAATATGATTTCTATAAGCCACGTTTTTATACAATTGCTCCATTATTTCCTGTGCATTTTGCAAATCACTAACCGATTCAAATAAAGGCACAATATCAACTGTTGGGTTTTCCCAATCCAGCAATCGGAACATCGCAAAAGTTTCGATGACGTTTAACGCACTTTCGTTATTGCTAATGATGTAGCGATTGCAGCCTCTTTCCCCATTTTGCATTTGTATGTCACGCATAATCTTAATGGTATCGAGTGTTGAGCGC
>JAYURX010000453.1:0-6440 GCA_043755965.1 Flavobacterium sp.
ATTTGAGTAAAATCGGCTACAAAAACTTCGAAAGACCCAATTTGGCCCTGCTTCCATTTATTAATACGCTGAACATGACGAATATTGCCAATCACATAACTGGCATCGAATTCCTGAAAACCTGAATTGTAAATACCAACTATCTTGAAATTCCGCAGATTATAGCCTTCGCTGTCTTCTTTCATAAAATAGGTTACGAATTTATCACCGAGTTTTAGTCCCAATCTGTTACACAAATACTGAGAAATTAGTACTTCTTCGTTGAGATTGGTTTTGAAATTGGGCAACCTTCCTTCGACTAAATATTCTTGTAAATTGTCGGTTTTATAATCTTTGCCGACACCTTTGAAAATAATTCCCTCAAAAGCCGATTCGGTTCTGATGATTCCCGCTTTGCTGGCAACGGCCTGAATGTGAGTTATACCGTCAACATTTTTGAACTTAGGATAAAAGTTTTGATGAATAGAAATCGGAGTTGTGCTGACATCTGAATTGTTGTCGTTGTAACCCGAAATGATTATATGTCCGTTGAAAGCTGAAACTTTTTGGCGTATTTTTTGTTGCAAGCCCATTCCGGTCGCAATAGAAACAATCATCATAATCATTCCAAGTGCAATTGCGGTGATAGCAATTTTTATTATTGGCGCAGAAATACTACTTTTATGGTCTTTAGCAGTAATGAGTCGTTTCGCTATAAAATATTCTAATTTCAATGGTATGATTTCAAATTTGGTGTTCAAAAATACAGTTTTATTCTCGGTTTTGCTAATGGTTTCTTGTGGGAGCTCAGGAAAGAATATAGAGAATAGAGAAAAGAAAATAGATGTTACCTCTGAAAAACCGAATGAAGGAATTCAAACCGGTGCTGAGAATTACACGGTTTATCTTCCTTTATTAAAAAATAAAAAAGTTGGGATTGTTACCAATCAGACCGGAGTATTAAACTACTATTCTCCCGAAGGCACGCAGGTAAATCTAAATATTGTAGATTTTCTACTAGCTAAAAAAATCAACCTTCAAAAAATCTTTGCACCCGAGCATGGCTTTCGCGGAACTGCTGATGCGGGAGAACGTGTTAGCGACGGAAAAGATACCAAAACAGGTTTGCCTATTATTTCGCTTTATGGCGACAACAAAAAACCAAAACCAGAACAATTAGCCGGAATTGATATTATGGTTTTTGATTTGCAGGATGTTGGCGCACGATTCTATACTTATATTTCTTCGCTTCATTACATCATGGAAGCTTGCGCCGAAAATAATATTCAGCTTATTGTTTTGGACAGACCAAATCCTAATAGCGGCATTGTTGACGGACCAATTTTAGAGAAAGAATTTTCCAGTTTTGTGGGCATGCATCCAATTCCGTTATTGCATGGCATGACCATTGGCGAATATGCCAAAATGATTAATGGTGAAACATGGCTGAAAAATGGAATACAATGTAACTTGACAGTAATTCCGTGTCTGAACTACAGAAGAGAAATGCAATATAGTTTACCTATAAAACCTTCTCCAAACTTACCAAATGATCAAGCAATAAATCTTTATGCAAGTTTATGTTTGTTTGAAGGAACCAATGTAAGTGTAGGCCGTGGCACCGAAAAACAATTCCAGATTTATGGTTCGCCATTTCTTCCTAAAAGTAATTTCAGCTTTACTCCAATACCAAATTTTGGTTCCAAAGAACCGCCGTTTAAAAATCAACTTTGTTATGGTGAAGATTTGACTCAGGCACCAAAAGTGAACAAACTCGAATTAAAATGGCTGGTCAAAGCCTATAGCGAAACATCCGATAAGTCAAAGTTCTTTATTCCTTTCTTTACCAAACTCGCCGGAACGAAAAAACTCCAACAGCAAATTGAAGCCGGAACATCGGAAGCTGAGATTAGAAAAACGTGGGAGAAAGGTTTGAACGATTTTAAGGCAATGCGGAAAAAATATTTGATTTATTAATTCCCGGATTTTATACTTTTATTGAAAAGTCTGTACACAAAGTAAAATACATAAACAGGCAACATAAGAATTCCAAAAACAAATACCGACAACATAATTACCTCAAAAATTTGATAGGCAAAGCTGTTGATAATTGGATCGGTATCAATGATATAGCCATAGATTGCTATTGCTAAAGCCACAATGTAAATTCCAATTAAAATATACAGCTTTTTCATAATCTTCTTTTATTGATAACGCAAAACATAAAGCTTTATTATACTTTAACTTCTATATTTGGGTTGATTTGAAGCAAATCATTAAGGAAGCTTTGCTTTTCTTTTGGCGATATATAGACTTCATCAAACTTATTATAACGAACAGCTATTCTGTCAAGTGATAAAGCTGGTGAACTCAAAATACTATTGGTTTTTTCAATCTTTCTTATTTTTGCAATGTCAATTCTTTCATTAACAATAAACATACATTTAATAATAAGCTGATTACCTTCAACTATATATTTTGTTGAGTAGGATGTAATCCAAACAAAAAAAATAATGATGAACAAGCCAAGATAACCAATCCATTTTCCTTCAATCATACTTGAAACACTTAAAAAAAATAGGATACAGCAATGGTAATCCTAACCAATAATCTATTTTTGATTTATATATTTTCATATTTATAAAGGTAATTTTTTCTTCATTTCTTCCACAATATTATACGCAGCCGGGCAAACGGCAACATTCTTTAAGGTCAAATCAGAAATCTGCTGGAATTTTTTTCTGTCGGTGTGTGGAAATTCGCGACAGGCTTTTGGACGTACATCATAAATCATACAGTAGTTCTCGTTGTCCAAAAACGTACATGGAACGCTTTGTAGCACATAATCCTTGTCCTCATCAATCCGAAGATACTGTTCAATAAATTGCTGTGGCTTTTGTTTTAAATGTTTGGCAATCCGCTCAATATCGGCCGATGTAAATAATGGTCCCGTCGTTTTACAGCAATTAGCGCATTTTAAACAATCGGTTCGTTTGAACTCATTCGTATGGATTTCCTGCATCACATAATCGAGATTTTTGGGTGCTTTCTTTTTGAGCTTATCAAAATACTTTTTGTTTTCGATATGCTTATCTTTGGAAAGCTTTTGGATTTCGTTTAATGATGGCTTGAGCATTTGGTTATGATGGTGATAAAGGTGATGAAGTTTATTTTTCAAAAATACAAAATCTATTACACCCATTATATCTAAACTTTATAAACCTTATAAACTTATAACCCTTAAATAATGAAAGATCTTTTCGGAAAAGCCATACTCGATTTTCAGACAAATAATTCGCCGGAAGATTTAGTTACCGAAACCAACATTTCCGAAGCGGATGAAATGTGTGTTGACTATCTTTTCAGAAGTCTCAACGAAATGCCAAAGCTCGAAAAGAAAGCCATGCAGCTTGCCAAAGGTAAAATCCTTGATGTAGGTTGCGGCGCCGGAAGCCATGCTTTGTATTTGCAGAAAAAAGGGTTTGATGTTACTCCTATCGATATTTCGGCGAAAGCCATAAAAGCTTGTGAACTTCGTGGGTTGAAAAATGCTAGGGTCCAAAATATTTTAGAGTTAAAAAACGAAAAATTTGATACAATTATTTTGCTAATGAATGGAACCGGAATCTTTGGAACATTGGCCGAAACTTCAAAATATTTACAAAAACTAAAATCGCTTTTGAATCCGAATGGTCAAATTCTGATTGACAGTTCGGACATCATTTATATGTTTGACAAAAATGATGACGGAAGTTTTTTAATTCCCGCAGACGGTTATTATGGCGAACTGACTTTTACCGTGAGCTACAAAGGCGAAACCGAAGCAACTTTTTCTTGGCTTTATATGGATTATAACACTTTGCAAAATGCCGCTTATGCTAATGGGTTGCAATGCGAATTGATTTTGGAAGGCAAACATTTTGATTATTTAGCAAAACTTACATTATAACTATGGAAAATACCAAACTGGAAATACTGCGTTATCCCATTGGAAAATTTGAAGCTCCTGAAGTTTATACTTCCGAGCTTTTGGCGAAAGCCATACAAACTATAGAATCATTTCCCGAAAGATTAAAAACTGAAGTAGCGCATTTATCCCAAATCCAACTTGAAACACCGTATCGTCCCGCAGGCTGGACAGTTCGTCAAGTGATTCATCATTGTGCCGACAGCCACATGAATTGTTTTATCCGATTAAAGTGGACGATGACAGAGAACAATCCGACGATAAAATTCTACTATGAAAGTCTTTGGGGGAAGGTATTGACAACAAAACCATGCCGATTGAACCGACGCTGCAGTTTCTGGAAGGATTGCATTTTCGACTGGCTTTTGTGATGAAAAGTTTATCCGAAGCCGATATGGAAATGGCTTATATTCATCCCGAGCACAACAAGGAATTTGAACTTCGTGAAATGATTTGTCTTTATGAATGGCATTGCAACCATCATTTGGCCCATATTGTTGAATTGAAAAAAAGGGAAGGTTGGATGTAGTTTTAGGAGCCGTTTCCCGCTTTCCGCGCTACACGGTAGCTGCTGCAATCGGGGCTAGAAATAATTATATCTGAATCAAATCTGTCGTTTTGATGATTTCTTCCAAAGCACTGTACAAAATATCTAAATCTTCCTGAGAATTATAGGCATTAATTGAAAATCGGATATAGATTTTATCATTCAAAGGCATCACCGGAACCTGGATTTTATATTTTGAATACAATACTTCTTTTAGTTCAGCCGGCTTTTTAGTATTGACCGGAACGCTGGCCATCTGCCCTAAAAATTCAGCGGTGATTGGGCTTAGTGGTTTTGTATTTAGCAAATCACAAAAGCGTTGGTAGTTAGTAAAAACAATTTGTTTGCAGGCTTTTGAAACCGCTTTCCAGTTATTTTGCTCTAAAAATTCCACGACTTTTGGTGTACACAAAAAAGCCGAAACATCGCGAGTTCCCTGCAGTTCATGATAATCGAGAAACTGGCTTTCCCCTGGCGCCACACTTTCATAACCCCAGCTTACTACCAAAGGCTCTAAAGCATCCTGCAGTTCGGGTTTAACATATAGAAACGAGCTGCCTTTTGGTGCCAGCATCCATTTGTGCAATGTTGCCGTATAATAATCCGGATTTAATGCAGTTATATCCAAATCGATGTGACCCGGAACATGCGCACCATCAATAATGGTAATCAATCCTAATTCTTTGGCCTTATCACAAATCTCCTTGACCGGAAAAATCAAGGCTGTAGCGCTCGACATCTGGTTCAGAAAAATTACTTTGGTATTTTGATTATAACCTTCCCAAAATTCGGCAATCATTTGTTCTTTGGAAACTATTGGTAACGAAATATTTTGTCGGATGTATTTTGCCCCAGATTTTTTGCAATAGAAATTCCAGGTTCTGTCCATTGCTCCATATTCGTGATTAGTCGCTAAAATTTCATCTCCTGCATTTAGCTTTATACTGCGAATAATGACATTGATGGCAAAAGTCGGATTGGCAGTGAAAAACAAATCTTCAGCCTGACAGCCTACAAATTTGGCCAAACTTTCTCTTGCTGTTTTTAAATACTTGGGTTGTTTCCGTTGAATAAAATCTACAGGTTCTGTTTCAAGTTCTAATTGAAAGCGTTGAAATTCTTCAAAAATTGGTTTCGGACAAGCACCAAAGGAACCGTGATTTAAGAAAGTTATATTTGGGTCTAATAGAAATTGGGATTTCATACCATTTAAGGAATATTTAAATATTTATGGGTTTGCAATGAAACTCTCCACTTTGGATTGTTCATCACATAATCTACAATAAGCGGCGTCATTTCTTCTTTTTTGCTCCATTCGGGTTGCAGGAAAAGAATCGCATTTGGGTTCACTTTGGCAGCTTGTTCTTCGGCAAAAATAAAATCGTGCTTGTTATGAACAATCACTTTTAATTCGTTGGCAATAGCATAAGCACCCGCTACGGGCAATTTATTTTTCTTAGGCGAAAGACAAAACCAGTCCCAGCTTCCCGTAACAGGATAAGCTCCGGAAGTTTCGATATGTATTTTTAAATTATTGTCTCTTAACTTTTGGGTAAGCAAAGTCATGTCCCAAGTCAAGGGTTCTCCACCGGTAACAACAACAGTATCGGCATATTTCTTTGCATTGGCAACAATAATATCTGTTGCTGTTGGTGGATGCAGTTCCGCATTCCAACTTTCCTTTACATCACACCAATGACAACCTACATCGCAGCCTCCAATTCTAATAAAATAGGCAGCTGTTCCTGTGTGAAATCCTTCGCCCTGAATGGTGTAGAATTCTTCCATGAGTGGAAGCATTTCTCCTTTTTCAACAGCCAATTGTGTTTGTTTTGATAACATTTTATTGAATCTAGTCGGCAAAGATACTTAAATTGAGAATCCTTTTAAATAAAAAACCGTCCCGATTTTCAATCGGAACGGTTTTAAAAAATTGCATTAATCTTT
>JAYURX010000454.1:0-2755 GCA_043755965.1 Flavobacterium sp.
TTGGAATTCCCCGTTTACTTTCGGGAAGGAAGTTACCGGTTCCGTCAATCAGTTTGCATCCAACGATTCCTAAATCTGTTTTGCTTTTGGCGAAAGCCAAAACGGTTGAAAACGTATCATCAGCAACAACAGTATCGGGATTCAGGATGCAAATGTATTCGCCTTTGGCTTCTTTAACCGCAGTGTTATTGCCTTTTGGGAACCCTGAATTTTCCTTGTTTTCAATAAGTTTGATATGAGGAAAACGCTGCTTCATCATGGCACAACTGTCGTCGGAAGAATTATTATCGATGACAATGATTTCTGCATCGAGATTCTGAATGGCTTTTTGCACACTCAAAACGCACAGCTCCAAAAAGTAGCGCACATTGTAATTAAGGATGATAACCGATAGTTGCATTTGACAAATATAATCTACTTTTGCAAAAAATTGTTACCCGTGAATTACCTTTCAGTAGAAAATATATCAAAATCCTTTGGCGAAAGAACCTTGTTTAAGGACATTTCCTTTGGCATCAACAAAGACCAGAAAATTGCCTTCATTGCCAAAAATGGTTCAGGAAAGACCCAGATCATGCAGATTATCAATGGCGATAACGAACCGGACACTGGAAAAGTTGTCGTTAGAAAAGGCATAAAAATGGCGTTTCTTTCCCAAACCAGTATGCTTCAGGAAGAATTGACGATTGAGGAAAGTATTTTTGCTTCGGATAACGAAATCCTACACGTAATTGAACGCTACGAAAAGGCGCTTGAAAATCCGGAAGATGAAGAAAAGTACCAGTTGGCTTTTGACGAAATGGATCGCCACAATGCCTGGGATTTTGAAACGCAGTTCAAACAAATACTTTCCAAACTTAAGCTCGACGATTTAAAACTGAAGGTGAAAAGCCTTTCCGGTGGACAAAAAAAGCGTTTGTCTTTGGCTATAATCCTGATTAATCGTCCCGATTTATTGATTTTGGATGAACCAACAAATCACTTGGATTTAGAGATGATTGAATGGTTGGAAAGTTATTTTGCCAAAGAAAATATAACCTTATTTATGGTAACACACGACCGTTTCTTTTTGGAACGCGTTTGCAACGAAATCATCGAATTAGACAACGGAAAATTATACCAGTACAAAGGCAACTATTCTTATTATCTGCAAAAGAAAGAAGAGAGAATTGCGATGGAAAACTCGACGATTGATAAAGCTCAGAACCTTTTCGTAAAAGAATTGGCGTGGATGCGACGCCAGCCAAAAGCGAGAACGACCAAATCGAAATCGCGTCAGGATGATTTTTACCAGATCAAAGCTGTTGCCGAAAGCCGAAGAAAAGAAAATGTAGTCGAGCTTGAAATCAATATGGAACGGATGGGCAGCAAGATTATTGAGCTGCACAAATTGTATAAAAAATTTAAAGACCGTGTAATCCTTGATAATTTCAGCTATGATTTTCAACGTGGCGAGCGCATTGGAATCATTGGAAAAAACGGAACCGGAAAATCGACTTTCTTGAATATTTTAACCAAAACCATAGTTCCCGATGCCGGGAAAGTGGTGATTGGCGATACGATTAAGGTTGGTTATTATACGCAAAGTGGAATTAATCCAAAACCAGGACAAAAGGTTATCGATATCATCAAGGAATATGGTGAATACATTCCGCTGACTAAGGGAAAAATCATCTCGGCTTCGCAATTGTTGGAGCGTTTTCTTTTCGATGCCAAAAAGCAATACGACTTTGTAGAAAAACTGAGCGGTGGCGAATTGAAACGACTTTATTTATGTACGGTTTTGATTCAGAATCCGAATTTCTTAATTCTCGATGAGCCGACGAATGACTTGGATATTGTAACTTTAAACGTGTTGGAAAGTTTCCTATTGGATTTTCCCGGATGTTTATTGGTTGTTTCGCATGACAGGTATTTTATGGATAAGATTGTGGATCACTTATTCATTTTCAGAGGCGAAGGACAAATTGAAGATTTCCCTGGTAATTATTCCGATTTCAGGGCTTATGAAGATTCGGCTGAACCTAAAAACTTATCCAGCGTAAGTACGGAAAAAGTGAACTGGAAACAGAATAATTCAACAGCTTCTGGCCTAAATTTCAATGAACAAAAGGAATTCAGTAAAATAGAGCGAGAAATCAAGGATTTGGAATACGAGAAAAAACAAATCGAAAACTTATTTTCCGAAGGCAAAGTTGCTGATGCTGCGATTACGGCTAAAGCCAAAGAACTGGAAGTTATTATCAAAAAACTGGAAGAAAAAGAAGCCCGTTGGTTTGAACTTTCAAGCAAAATGGAATAAATTATTTCACAGAGATTCACAGAGAAAAAAAATGAGATTCACAGAAAAAACTCCGTGTATCTCTGCTCAAACTCCGTGTATCTCTGTGTAACAAAAAACAAATGTTACATATAATAAAGTCATACCTGAACTTCCTCTGGCACTCCAAAAACGAACACGGAGTGCATTCGCCGTTTGTATTTTCATTGGTTACCAAATGCTTTTATGACAAGAAAAAGTATCCTGAATATGCAATTCTTAAAAACTACCGAAAAGAACTTTTAGCAAATTACAGTACCATTGAAGTAACCGATTTTGGTGCAGGTTCAAAGGTTTTTAAGAGCAACACACGGGCAATAAATCAAATTGCCGGGAATGCGGGAATTTCAAAAAAAAGAGCACAATTGCTTTTTAGGATTACCCATTATTTTCAGCCTTCGAATATTCTTGAAATAGGAACGTCATTAGGCTTGG
>JAYURX010000455.1:0-16030 GCA_043755965.1 Flavobacterium sp.
TACAAAAATAAAAAAACGCTTCAATTACTTGAAACGTTTTGAATATTAAATTTCAAACTTACTAAAATTATAGTTTTCCTACAAATTTCGTTAGTTTTGATTTTAAATTTGATGCTTTGTTATCATGAATAACATTTTTCTTAGCCAATTTATCAATCATAGATACAACCGCAGATAATTTTGCAGAAGCGTCAGATTTATCTGTTGCTAGTCTTAATGCTTTGATAGCATTACGAGTAGTTTTGTGTTGGTATCTGTTCAACACTCTTCTCTTTTCGTTACTTCTAATTCTCTTTAAAGCTGACTTGTGATTTGCCATTTTTTCTTTTCTTTTATTTAAAATTGTAGCCCGTAGGGGAATCGAACCCCTCTTACCAGGATGAAAACCTGGCGTCCTAACCGATAGACGAACGGGCCATCTTTCCCAATGCGGATGCAAAAATACAACTATTTTTTATTTTCGCAATAGTGTATATGAAAAAAAACTAATTTTTTTTAATATGCTTTTGCAAATAGTACTCTACCAGTAGATTTAGCTCCGGAAAAAATACATTTTCCTTCCTCTTCTACCCTGTTTAATGGTATACAACGGATAGTTGCCTTGGTTAAATCTTTGATTTTTTCTTCAGTTTCAGGAGTTCCATCCCAATGTGCCGAGACAAAACCGGTTTTATTTTCCAAAACGTCTTTGAACTCTTCAAAAGTATTTGCTTCTGTCACATGCGTATTTCTATATTCCAAAGCACGATCGAATAAATCACTTTGGATTTGTTCCAACAAATCCGAAATATAAGTTACAATTCCTTCTTTTGGTTTCACTTCTTTAGATAACGTATCTCTTCTCGCAATTTCAAAAGTTCCGTTTTCTAAATCTTTTGGTCCAACAGAGATTCGCACTGGAACACCTTTCAATTCCCATTCGGCAAACTTAAATCCCGGCTTTTGTGTAGTTCTATTATCAAATTTAACCGAAATGTTTAATTTTTTAAATTGAGCCACTAAATCATTTGAAACAGCTGAAATAGAATCAAATTCTTCATCCGTTTTGAAAATTGGAACAATTACCACTTGAATTGGAGCCAAATTTGGTGGTAATACCAAACCATTGTCATCTGAATGCGTCATCACTAATGCACCCATCAAACGGGTGGAAACTCCCCAAGATGTTCCCCAAACGTGCTCTTGTCTTCCTTCCTGATTCGCAAATTTCACATCAAAAGCTTTTGCAAAATTTTGTCCAAGAAAATGTGAAGTTCCTGCTTGCAATGCTTTTCCATCCTGCATCAAAGCTTCAATGCAATACGTTTCTTCAGCACCGGCAAAACGTTCTGTTTCGGTTTTCAATCCTTTAATTACAGGAATAGCCATAAAATTTTCAGCAAACTCTGCATAGACATGCATCATTTTTTCAGATTCTTCTATAGCTTCGGCCTTACTGGCATGAGCAGTATGACCTTCTTGCCATAAAAATTCGGCTGTTCGCAAAAACAAACGCGTCCGCATTTCCCAACGCACTACATTAGCCCATTGATTAATCAGCAATGGCAAATCTCTATAGGATTGCACCCAGTTTTTATAGGTTGACCAAATTATAGCCTCACTAGTTGGACGAACAATAAGCTCTTCTTCCAATTTAGCATTTGGGTCAACAATTAGTTTTCCCGGTTTATCAGGATCATTCTTTAATCTATAATGAGTAACAATAGCACATTCCTTAGCAAATCCTTCTGCGTTCTTTTCTTCAGCTTCAAACATACTTTTGGGTACAAAAAGAGGAAAATAGGCATTGCTATGACCTGTCTCTTTAAACATTCTGTCTAATTCTGCTTGCATTTTTTCCCAAATAGCATACCCATATGGTTTTATAACCATACAACCCCGAACACCGGAATTTTCGGCTAAATCCGCCCTGACAACCAGTTCGTTATACCATTTTGAATAATCTTCTGCTCTTTTTGTTAAATCCTTACTCATATTGAAACTTTGGCATAAAAATTGTTTAACTAATTTTAACTAAATAGTTCGACAAAACTAACTATTTTTGTATAGTCCAACAATAAAAATGCTATAGATATGAAAACTTATTTTTCTTCCGGTAAAAGACTATCCATTTATTCCCTATTTGGATTAATCGCATTTGTAGCCACCTCATGTGGCTCTTATCAAAATAGCTCCTACTATGATGGTGACGGAGTTTATGGAAATTCACAAAACAAAAAAGAAGTCGCCAACAAAGATAATTCTCAAAGCGATAAATATCAAGAATATTTTAGCGACTTAAATAAAGATTCTCAGGTTTTTACTGATGTTGACAGCTACAGCACTGTAAATACTGACACTCTTAACAGAACAGAAAATAATTCAAGTTGGGGAAATAATCCTCAAAGCGTAACAGTAAATGTTTATGATAGCAATTGGGGTTATGGTTATTGGAATAATTACTGGTACGGAAATTATTGGGGTTTGAATAATTGGTATGGTCCAGGATGGGGCTGGGGTTGGAACAGTTGGTATGGTCCAAGTTGGGGCATAGGCTGGAGTAATTGGTACGGTCCAGGTTATTATGGAGGCTATAATAATTGGTATGGAAATAATTACCACAACCATTATTATAATGGCCGAAGAAGTTCTGCTTACGCTTCAAATGGAAATAGATATGGTGTCAGAAATGGTACGAGAAGCTCAAATTATACACAAGGAAGAAGTAATTCTTTTTCAACCACGGGAAATAGAAATACCAATTATAATAACACCAGAACATCTTCAAATAATCCTGTTAGAACTACCAATAACAACCCAACACGAACTAACACTTATTCTCAGCCAACAAGAAGTACCAGCAATGAATCAGTTCCTCGTTCCTATACTCCAAGTTCCAGTAACACCCGATCATCTTCTTATGGTGGTGGGAGTTATGGCGGAGGAAGTTATGGAGGAGGAAGTAGTAGCGGAGGAAGATCTTCCTCTGGTGGAGGAAGAAGATAAAAAATTTAAAAACAAAAATATCTATGTTATTGAACAAATTTCATAGATATTTTTTTGACTAAAAAATAAATTTACTATGAAAAAATACATTACTCTTATCATTACCGGATTAACTTTTTCAGCATTGCAGGCACAGGAAACAACACCGGAAGATGCGCTTCGTTATGCTGTTGACAATATTACCGGTACCGCAAGATACAAGTCTATGGGCGGCGCCTTTGGAGCGGTTGGTGGTGATTTATCTGCCTTGAACCAGAACCCGGCAGGTTCGTTATTCTTCAACAACAATTACGCGACAGCAACAGCAAGTATCAACAACAGTAAAAACAGCTCATTATATTATGGTACAAGAACTAAAGACACTGATAGTTCACTAGACTTGAATCAGGCAGGCATAGTTTTTATATTTAATGATGATAACGGCAAAACTGATTGGAAAAAAATTGCACTGGCATTCAATTATGAGAACACAAACAATTTTAACAACAGCATTTTTTCTGCTGGAACTAATCCATATAACTCTATTGGAAATTACTTTGTAAATCAGGCAAATGCCAATGGTGGAATTCCGTTGGAACTGATGGAAATACAACCTGGTGAAACTTTTTATGAGTTATACGACTATTTAGGGACATTACCCGACTCGAGCTATCCCAACGTAAGTGGCTTTCAGGCACAACAGGCATTTTTAGGATATTCTGCCTATTTATTTGATTCCAATTCACCAAACAGTTACAGCAGTAATGTACCCGCAGCGAATTATTCGCAACAAAATTATTATACTTCAACAGGATACAACGGCAAAATTCTCGGAAACTTTGCTACACAATACAAAGATATTTTGTTTCTGGGACTGAATATCAATGCTCATTTTACAGATTATGTAAGAACAACATCTTTGCGTGAACAAAATGATGGCAATGCTACAACGGGAGTCTCTTATATCAGGTTTGACAACCAGCTTCATACCTATGGCGCAGGTTTTTCATTTAATCTTGGTGCAATTGTTAAAGTAATTCCACAATTCAGGGTAGGTTTAGCCTACGAGTCGCCAACCTGGTACCGATTGACTGATGAATTAGCTCAATACGTGGAAAGTGATTATAGTAGCAATTCTGTTTCAAATACTTATGTTGCAGATCCCGACATTGTCAATGTTTATGCGCCATACAAAATACAAACTCCTTCAAAATGGACGGGAAGCATGGCTTACGTTTATGGCAAAAAAGGATTATTGAGCGTAGATGTTTCTACCAAAGATTACAGCACTACCCGATTTAAACCTAAAAATGAATATCCATATGCTGGTCCAAATGGCCTGAATCAATTCCTGAATAACAATTTGGATACTGCCATTGAAGTTAGAGTTGGTGGCGAATATAAAATCAAGGAATTTTCTTTGCGCGGCGGGTATCGTTTCGATCAAAGTCCCTATAAAGTAGACCAAACTTTTGGTGATTTAACCGGCTATTCTGCAGGTATAGGCTATAATTTTGGCGAAAGCAAATTGGATTTGGCATATTCCTATGAGCATAGAAACATGAATCAAGCCCTAATTTCTTCGGGAATGCCCGATCCTGCGAGAATCAGCAGATACAATAACAATGTTGTCATAAGTTATTCGGTAAATTTCTAATCCTCATTTTATCATATAATAGTGAAACCACTTCTTCCGGGGTGGTTTTTTATTTTAACATTTTATATCGAAATAAAAAGCGTAGTTTTGCACGCCTCCCGAACAATCGGGGATTAAGTCTATGAGAACTAAGTCATTAAAGAAAAATAAGATCAACGTTATCACCCTTGGATGTTCCAAAAACACTTACGATAGTGAGGTTTTGATGGGGCAATTGAAAGCCAGCGGAAAAGATGTTGTACATGAACAGGAAGGTAATATTGTAGTAATCAATACGTGCGGCTTTATCAATAATGCCAAAGAAGAATCGATTAATACTATTCTGGAGTATGTTGACAAAAAAGAAAATGGCCTCGTAGACAAAGTTTTCGTTACCGGATGTTTGTCCGAAAGATATCGTCCCGACTTAGAAAAAGAAATTCCAAATGTGGACCAATATTTTGGCACAACCGATTTACCACTTTTGTTAAAAGCGCTTGGCGCCGATTATAAACACGAATTATTGGGTGAACGTTTAACAACGACTCCCAAAAACTATGCGTACCTGAAAATTGCGGAAGGTTGTGACCGTCCGTGTAGCTTTTGTGCGATTCCGATTATGCGTGGCAAACACGTTTCCCAATCTATTGAGAAATTGGTAAAAGAAGCCGAAGGTTTAGCCAAAAATGGCGTAAAGGAATTAATTCTGATTGCACAGGATTTGACCTATTACGGTTTGGATTTATACAAAAAAAGAAACCTTGCCGAGTTATTGGAAAACCTTGTAAAAGTAGAAGGCATCGAATGGATTCGTCTGCATTACGCCTTCCCTACCGGTTTCCCTATGGATGTTTTGGATTTGATGAAACGCGAGCCAAAAATCTGTAATTACATCGACATTCCGTTGCAGCACATTTCAGATAATATCCTAAAATCGATGCGTCGCGGAACGACAAAAGAAAAAACGACCAAATTATTAAAGGATTTCCGTGCTGCGGTTCCGGGAATGACCATCAGAACAACTTTAATCGTTGGTTATCCGGGTGAAACGCAGGAGGATTTTGAAATCCTACGTGACTGGGTTCAGGAAATGAAATTCGAACGTTTGGGTTGTTTTACCTATTCCCACGAAGAAAACACCCATGCCTATTTATTGGAAGATGATGTTCCCGAGGATGTAAAACAAGCCCGTGCTGCCGAAATCATGGATTTACAATCACAGATTTCATGGGATTTGAATCAGGAAAAAGTGGGCCAAACCTTCAAATGTATTATCGATAGAAAAGAAGGACAATATTTTATTGGAAGAACCGAATTTGACAGCCCCGATGTGGATAACGAAGTACTGATTGACGCTTCAAAATTCTATGTGAAAACGGGCGAGTTTGTCAATGTAAAAATCATCGATGCTACCGAGTTTGACCTTTATGGCGAACCGGCTTAATAGCTAAAGCTTATTCCAGCCACAAGAAAATTTTTACCAAAGGTTTCCGTGTTTTGTGTAGCTCCATTGTGAATATAATTTAAGGACAGCGGCATCGTTATTCCTTTTCCTAAATCAATTTCCTTGGTAGCCTTAATTCCCAAATTACAAAACGAAACCTTGTCATAATCGGCATAACTGTAGTATCCCGCTTTGTTATTCAAAACCGCACCAATAACCGGATCCAATTGGATTCCCTGCAACCCTATTATTGATGATTTTTCAAAAAGTGTAAACGTATAACCCAATTCAAGATAGGTTGTAAAGTTTTGCTTTGGATTTTCATCATTGCTGTCATAACGGAAATCATTTCCGGCGACCAGTGTACTTATGGTAGCATTAAACGGATATTTGTATCCTTCCGAAAAATCAAAATACAACATAGCATCAACCGTTTTTACACCATCCTTTCCATAATTAAAGAAACCGTTATCAACGCCTTCCACCTTTTCAACTGATGGCCAATAATAATCCCAAAGCTGGAATTGCAAAAAGTCATTGAGCTGATACGTAACATAAAAATCAATTTCCTGATAACCTTTATAAGACGTCACACCATCAGGATAAAAATAATCGCTTTGAAAATTTGTTGTTGCCCAAAATCCAAGCGTTAATTTAGGTGTAACCGCATATTCTATGGTAGGCTGTACCGCAATATAGTCTCCGCCCCAACATTGGCCTCTCCAAAGATAACGGCTGACGACATCAACAGTTAACGATAGCTTTTTCTCTTTTTCAACGTTTAGTGTATCTGTTGCCGTTTTGGTTTCCTGCGAAAATAGTGTAGTAGAAATAATGATAAGGTTAAGAAACAGCAGCTTATATTTCATTGTAATTTTCTTTGTCTAAATACTTGTTTATCATTTCAAATAAATTCTCCCTGCTCAATGGTTTTGTCAGGTATCCGTTAAAACCGGCTTCTTCAATTTTTATCTTGTCTTCTGATGACGAATAGGCTGTCTGTGCTATTATTGGAAGATTCGGGCGTATTGGCCTAATTTGTTCCATCGCTTCAAAACCAGTCATGATTGGCATTTTAATATCCATAAGAACCAAGTCAATGTCGGGATGGTTGAGGCAAATGTCAACCGCTTCCTGACCATTTATCGCCCTTATAATTTTGTAATTTTTCTTCTGCATCATCTTTTGGAACAACAGGAAGTTTATATTATCATCTTCTGCAATCAATATGGTTTCTCCTTCTGATTTTTGAATTTCAACATTATGGATCTCTTTTACCGTAATGTGATCCACTTTTGAATAGGTTAGCGGAATTGAAAAATAAAAGACAGAACCTTCGCCCACTTTTGACTCCAAACTAATTGTCCCGCCAAGCAAGTCGATGTAAGCTTTTGAAATGGCTAATCCTAAACCTAAACCACCAACCTTAATCGAAATATCACTATCAACACGCTTGAACCGGTCAAAAATATTCTTGTGGTTATCTTCATCAATTCCCAATCCTGTGTCTTTTACAGTAAAGTTGATTAACTCCTTTTCCTCATCTATTTCAAAACCAAAAGTAACCGAGCCTCGTTCAGTAAACTTAAGCGCATTGGTCAACAGGTTAATGATAACCTGTTTCAGTTTTATATCGTCGGTGATGATATTAAACTCAGCCGGTGTTTTGGGCTTAATCAATTTAAAATCAATGTCCTTGTTCTTTATCGTAATTTTTACGGTTTCATAGAGCTCATTGATACAGGATTCCAGATTGACAACCGTTAAATTCGGCGTAAGCTGATTCGAATCAATTTTTGACATTTCAATCAAATCATCAATAATCCCAACCAGATTTTTTCCGCTCTTTTCAATAACATTCAAATATTCCAACTTTTCGCTTTCGCTGATATCGGTGTTAAGAAGCAATTCAGTAAACCCATTAATGGCATTCATCGGAGTCCGTATTTCATGCGACAGATTGGCCAAAAAAGAAGATTTTAGCCGGTCGCCTTCTTCTGCTTTTATCTTAGCCTTAATCAGCTCAATTTTCTGATTGCTGTTTTCCTCAAATAGATTCCCAATATACCTAAACTCACCTGTTGTCTTTTTCAGTTCCTTGATTGCCTTTCTGTTTCCTGATTCCAACGCTCTCCTAACCAAATCCAAAGGATAGTATACCAGTTTTCGGGTATAGATTAAATTAACAATAAGATTGAGAATAAAGAATATGATGATGACATACAATATGTTGATGGCATTTTCAAAATACACTTCAAAATTTCTTTTAAAAAAAAGCTTTCCAACAAATTTATTGTCCGAATCCTTTAAGATATACAAAGCGGATATTTGATGTTTTGGTGTTGGCAAAGTGGCATTTGTGTCGGTAAACAGTATGGAGGAACTGGTGAGCTTCTCCAGATTCTTAATGTATTTCATGTCCATTAAACGAACAACAAAAAAGTATCCGGAAGTTGGTGTCTTCTTTTTTAACGGATCGTTCGAGGGATGAATGGCAGCGCCCGTAACTTCTACAATTCCTTCAGGAATTTTAAGGTAGAATTTATTTATCCCAACTTTCTTAAGCAATTCCATTTCCTTTTTCGGAATAAAATCTATGGTCTTTATCTTTGGAGTTGGAGTCCTGATAATAAAATTCATGTTGGCATCATAAACGCCCAGATAATCTGCTTCATAAATTTCCAACTCGGTGCCTATGGTTTCGTTATACCAATTTACATCCGGTGCGGATGTGAATTTTACAAATTCATCCCAGTTGGTGTCATTGTTAATCGCAAGAAGTATTGGCTTGGAATTAACTTCAAGCAGCTTGGTAACCTCGTTGTTAAACTGTTCTACCGTAGTGTTATAGACTTGTTTTTCAGCCTTTTTTGTATAATAAAACAATGCAAAATAGAGCAGTATGAAAAATATACTCGAAGAAAATATTAACCAAAGTATTTTTGGAAACGTTTTTTTAACAGTCATAATTATTTCAGAAAATTAACTATTGTTTAGCCTTTAAAAATAGGGTAAAAAAACAGTAATAATCATTCCTTACACAAAAACAATAAACAAGTTATTAAGAATTTAATAGAAAAATTAAAGTATTAACAAACCAAATTCCCTCAATGTATTCAAAGGCTTGGAATACCAGAACAATTCAAAATCTTCAAACTGATTTTCAAAAGTGGCTTTGAGTTGTGAAAAAGTGGCTACTTTCTCATTGGAAACAGAAAGTAATTCAAGGGTATTTAAAAACCATTCGGCTTTGTCTTTTTCCAGGGATATTTCAACCGTTTCCCTTTTATCGTGAAACGTCAGTTTCATCATTTCCCAAGAATTCCCTTTTTTGGATTTTGTAAAAGTCTCCGTTAATGGCTTTCCTCCTATCCAGATAATTTTTGCCGAAGGTTTTGTGGCAAAGTGGTCATGTTTTTCAAGACAAGAGACAATATAGTCGGATGGAATGGTCGTATTCGGAATCTTGAAATCAAACCACTCCTGAAGCTCATATTCAAAGCAGATTCCATGCATAAAGTTAAACAGCGATTTCTTTAGTCCAAAACTAAACTTATCGTGGTCGATTCCGGTTTTGTCCGTGAACTGTATATCATTGTTGGCAAAAGTAATGGCGTTCATTTCGGGAATAACCCCGAATTCCTCCGGGAACATCCCAACCGGACTGTGAGCGGTCATGGCAAACTGATGCCAAAAACCCGACTGCAGGATTCCCAACTCAAACATCTGGCGCACCATCTCCAGACTGTCAACCGTTTCCAGGATGGTTTGCGTAGGATAACCATACATCAAATACGCATGAACCATGATTCCGGCTTCGGTGAAATTTCGCGTGACTTGTGCTACTTGCGCTACTGTTACTCCTTTTTGGATAAGTTCCAATAACCTGTCCGAAGCCACTTCCAGTCCACCCGAAACAGCGATGCAGCCCGAGGCTTTAAGCAGCAAACACAAATCGGCAGTAAAACTTTTCTCAAAACGAATGTTCGTCCACCACGAAACCGTAAGTTTCCTGCGAAGGATTTCCAAAGCTACTTCGCGCATCAATGCCGGCGGTGCCGCTTCGTCCACAAAATGAAAACCGGTTTCTCCCGTTTGGGCAATGATGGTTTCCATTCGGTCTACCAAAGTTTTGGCAGCTATAGGTTCGTAAAGTTTTATATAATCGAGCGAGATATCACAAAAAGTACATTTTCCCCAATAGCAGCCGTGCGCCATCGTGAGTTTGTTCCAGCGGCCATCGCTCCACAAACTGTGCATTGGGTTGGCGATTTCGATAACCGAAATATACTTATCCAAAAGCAAATCGGAATAATCAGGTGTCCCAACTTCGCTTTGTTTGTAATCGGGTTTGGTGGTACTGTTTTTATAAACGACTTCGTTGTTTTCGAGGAGGAATGTTCGTTTGTAAAGCACTTCGACTGGCTCAGTGTGACAAACATTATGGTGAAGCAATTCTACCGGCAGTTCGCCATCGTCCAATGTGATAAAATCAAAGAATTCAAAGACGCGTTTGTCGGTTAAATCGCGGAGTTCCGTATTGGGGAAACCGCCACCCATCGCTGTTTTTATTCCGGGGAAATTCTTTTTTATGAATTGCGCACAGCGAAAGGCAGAATACAGATTACCCGGAAACGGAACCGAAATCAAGACCAGTTTAGGCTGAACTTGATTAAGCCTTTCTTCTAAAATAGGCAACGTTAGCGTATCAACATACGTCAGTTCACTTTGCAGCTGGCTGTAAAGTTCATCAAACGAATTGGCACTTCTGCCCAATCGTTCAGCATAACGGCTAAAGCCAAAGTTTTCATCCACACTCTCGGTAATATAATCGGATAAGTCCTCAAGATAGAGCGTGGCCAGATGTTTGGCTTTGTCCTGCATTCCCATGGAGCCAAACGCCCATTCCATATCGTCCAGCTGCTCAAACCGCGATGCTTCGGGAAGAAAGTTCCCCGCACATATTTGACGCGCCAGTGTTGGGTTCTTCCCTTGAAGGAAGGCGATGATGGCGTCGATAGTATTGATATAGTCCTGGCGTAACGAATAAATCCGCTCTAGGTTTGGGTCTTGGGTATTTGAATTTGGTTTTTTTTTGGAATTTGGAATTTCAGATTTGGAATTTTGATTTTGGTGCGCATTTTCAAAAATGGCTGTTAAGCTGTTTTTTGAAAACAGCGCCAAAATCACTTCTATCCCCAAATCCATCTGAAAGGCGGCAATGCCTTTGGTGTTCAGAAAACCTTTTAAATAGCCCGTTGCGGGATACGGCGTGTTAAGCTGCGTAAAGGGTGGCGTGATTAACAGAAGGTCTCTCATGGTGGGCAAAATTACGCGGGTAAAGATAAAGTTTTGGAATGTAAAACGATAACCTCTTGTTGATATGTTTTACAGCAACGCTACTGATGTTATAAAAAACTATTACATTTGAAAGGTTATGCTGTCAATATGATTCTATAAACACTTAAATCAAAATAATGAACAAATTTTTAGTACTACTTATGTTAATGTCCTTTAGCGGATTTTCGCAACAGTTGACTTATCGCTCCGGAGGAAATGTATATGATTCCAATTCCGAAAAACTCAAACCGGATGCTGTGCGTGAATTGATGAAAAAGAACCGCTCAGCGCTTGCATCCTATAACGCCGGAAGAAACAAGAAAACATGGGGCGATGTATTGTTGTATGGTGGACTGGGCCTTGCCACAATTAATTTAGTTACGGCAGTAACGACGAATTCAGCCGAGGTAGACAATAATGGAAACATTAGTACAAACAAAACGGGACCGGAACTGGCCATTATTGGAGGCGCCATGGTAGTAGCTGCAATACCCATAAAAATTGGGTATTCGAAAAAAATCAAAACTGCAGTTGAAAATTACAACCAAAACGTCACGTCTACTGAAAATTGGAAATCAAACATGTCCATCGTGGCGGACAATCATGGTATCGGGGTAAAGATATCGTTCTGAGCAAAGTAATGCGGACACTAAAGCATTACAACAACAAAAAGGAGCCATTAGGCTCCTTTTTTAATATAAGAAATTATTAAATCCTATCTTCCTTTAGTCACCTCAATAATCATATCGGAATTGTTTCCATTGTCCGTACTCAGATAAACTTTTCCGTCGGGTGAAATCGCAATGTCTCGAAGTCGACCAAATTGCCCTGTAAAGTACTCATGTACACTTTCAACTGCAGTACCGGCAGCATTTAGTTTCATCTGGCGCAATTTCTGGTCTTTCAGGAAGGTAACCAACAATGATCTTTTCCACTGGCTAATGTTATTGCTGTTATAAAAGTCTACCCCACTTGGCGCCACAGTTGGTGTCCAGGCATATATAGGCTCTTTTACATTGTTATCTGTACAGAACATTTGTTCCGCAGGCAAATCACAAAATCCCTCTACAAAAGGCCATCCATAGTTGCGGCTACCCTCAATAATATTTATTTCATCGTTGGTTGTTTCGCCATGTTCCGTATTGTACAATCTTCCCATTGCGGAAACCATACCTTGCGAATTGCGGTGGCCAACTGTCCAAACCGCATTCCCATAAGGATTATCGGCAGGAATGGTACCGTCTAAATTTACACGCAACACTTTTCCATTAAGCGACGAAGTGCTTTGCGGAAGGTCAAACCGTAGATTAGCATCGCCGGTAGTGGCATATAATTTCATATCTGGGCCAATCACTAACCGGCTTCCGTTATGGATAAAATCTCCGCCAATCTTTCCAAGAATACCATCCACCAACACCATTGGAGAAGTCAGTGTACCGCCATTATAAGTATACCTTACAATTTTCTGCAGATAGGCTCCATCTGTACCAAAGTAATTATAAACCAGATAAACAAATGGATTAGTGTCAAATTGAGGATGCAAAACCATGCCAAGCAAGCCGTTAAAATTTGTGGTGGAAGCAACTTCACTAATGTTGGCAACGAGTGTTGTCTCTCCGTTCTCCGGATTCATTCTTTTCACACGTCCTTCTCTTTCCGTAAACCAAATATAATTATCCGGTCCCCACAGGATTTCCCATGGAAAATTTAATTGGTTGTTCAGTACCCTTGTATGCAGGTTACCCGCTGCATCCGGTTTCTTGTCTGTTGCAATTCCTGACCCTTCAGGAATTTCCTCTTTGTTGCAGGAGATAAATAAAGCTGCTGCACAAACTAAAAGTAAATAATGTTTCATTAGTTCAAAATTGTTTAAATAATTAATAAGTAATTGTTGTAATACATGGAATCGCTACTAATAGTTAAAGGGTCAGTAAAATTAAATTTCGCAGCGTAAAGGTCAGTTTACTAACAAGGAGTATGTTATATGATTCAGGTTAAACATTGCATCATTCGTAGCAAAAGTGGTTCTCCTATTTGTCAGCTTACAACGAAAGTCTTTTGCGACAAACGTAACCATAGTAGACAAACTGGAAACCTACGACTATGGTAAATTTATCCACATTCTTGATGCAGAAGGAAACAAAATTGAATTGTGGGAACCTGTTGATTAGATAAATATGAATTAAAACAATTAACAACCCTAATAAAAAATCAAAGAAAACATTTACATTTGGAACATGAAGAGAATATTACAACACTTAATACTATTGCTTTTTTGCTCAGTATCATATTCACAATGTTTTGATTGTGCAAAAAACTTAGGCGGATTTGTTGGCGATGGACCTGCCGGTATAGTAAAATCTACAGATGGTATCTATTTATTAAAAAATTCTGGGAATTTTAATATGTACGCCGGCTTGGATAAATATGATTTCAATTGCAACTTAATCTGGACTAAACAATTCAGTCATGTTGACCTGTTTATAAATGACTTAACTTACGATTCAGCCGGCAACATTTATGTTTTGTATTCCTGGACGGTTTCTGCCAATACCGGATATGGTCCTTTTATTGTTGGGGGATTGCCGATGAATCCCGGTTTAAATCTGTACAAGTTTGACCCCAATGGCAATTTTATCTGGCACAGATTTTTAGGATATGGTAACCCCTATAGTAATTTAAACAAAGTTTACCTTTACAATAATATACTTTATGTGGTTTCAAGTCATTATGGCCAGATCAATATCGATAATCAGTATAGTTTTAATTTTCCTTATTCCGACAACACCAGACCATACATCTGCAAATTAGATTTGCAAAGTAACCTATTGGAAGTAAGTTCATACGGAACAGGAACTGAATCGTATACTAGTAGTGAGATGGATACTACGGGTAATATTTACCTTTCCAGTTTTTACTATTATGGATCACCCCATTCGGAAATGTATAAAATTGATGCATCCTTAAACCTGGTATGGACGAAACAGATCTCAACGGGTTTAACATCTACCTATAGAGTTACCCGGATGCATTATAATCCGGATAATAATAAATTATATGCCTGGGGCGTGTTTAGTACATCCGTAAATGTTTTAGGAAATGTGTTTACGATAAATGGCCCAAATGGAATTTATCAAAGTCTTTTGGGGGAATTTAATGTTACTAATGGCGATTTGGAGAGAATTCAAAGAATTGATAACACTTCATCTGCAATTATACCGGGACAAGGTGGCAACTATCAGGGGAATAATGCTTTCATGGTTAGTAAAAATAATGAACTTTATGTATTTACCAGCTTTAGGGGCAGCCTGAGTTTTCCAAATGCGACGATTACCAGTACCAGTTATTATTCGGGTCAGTATTATTCAGAAGAATTAGTTTTATTTAAGGTAAACTTAACCGATTTTAGCTCTGAATTTATCTTAAAATCTTACGGTATACCAAATTTAAATTACGCAGTCAAAGATTTAGCAGGACCTATTTTGTTTGAGAACGATAATCTTTATTTAACGGCAGCATTTAAGAGCAAACCTATGCTTTTTAACGGAACCACTTTAAATAACAACAGTGGTAATAATGCCAGTGATATCATGCTGTATAAGTATAACGTCAATTCAACTACTTCTATTGGGGACTTTTCTGTTATGAATACTTGCCTAAACTCATTAACATCTTTTAATATAAATGGAACATTTGATACTGTTTTATGGGATTTTGGAGATATAATGTCTCCAAATAATACTGCAATTATTAATAACCCACAACATCAATTTTCAGGACCCGGTACTTATCATGTTACAGTAACAGTAACTTGTGATACCAACTCTCAAGTGGTAGAAAAAGATGTTGTCATAACCAATACACCTACTATCAATTCTATTGCTCCGATTGTCAGATGTGAAACTAATTATGGTTCTGGGATTTGTTCTGAATTTGACACCTCAAATATTAATTCATTATTGATAGGCAGCCAAGTTAATACTACAGTAGAATTTAGAAATTCAAATGGTATGCTTTTAACTAGCCCTTTACCAAATCCTTATACGAATAGCAATGTTGGTGGTGATACTATTACAGCAAGAGTTTTTTTTAGTAATAATCCAAATTGTTATGTTGAAACCAACTTACAGTTTACTACTCAGACAAAATCTGCACCTCCAACAATAACTTCCCCACAAACTTTTTGCATTCAACAAAATGCTACTATTAATAACATTATAATAAGTGGTCTAAATATTAAATGGTATGATACTTTAACAGGAGGTAATTTGTTAGCCGCCAATGCAATTTTGCAAAATGGTGTTACTTACTATGCCAGTCAGACTTTAAATACTTGTGAAAGTGCAAGAGTTCCGGTTTTGATTAACATCCAAAATACTGTTTCCCCAACTGGCGTTAGCCCACAAACATTTTGTGCTGTACAATATCCAACCCTGAATGATGTAATCGTTAATGGAACCGGAATATTATGGTATTCAAATACAACCAGCACAGTAGCACTTCCTTTATCTACACTACTCTCTGACAATACCAGTTACTATGCAACCCAAACCTTAAATGGCTGCGAAAGTGTTGGAAGATTACCTGTTACAATTACTTTGATTACTTCTCTGAATGCTGTTGATTACGCAACGCCTGTTTGTGAT
>JAYURX010000456.1:0-2754 GCA_043755965.1 Flavobacterium sp.
TTAATCGAGGCTATGTTTGCTCAAAAAATTATTATCTGTTCTGATATAGGCGAAAATAAAGAGTGTGTAACTGAAACAGAGGCTATTTTTTTTAAAACACATGACAAAACTGATTTGCTGTCCAAAATTAATTTGGTTTTAGCTAAAACAAAAAATTTCGAGACCTTGGCAATAAATGCAAAACAAGTTGCCATTGCTAAATTTGAATTGGCGAATGTGATTAATCAGTACAATGAAGCCTATTATAATTTATTACAATGTCAAAAATGAAAATTCTTCAGGTTATTCAAAAACCACAGTTAAGAGGGGCTGAAATTTTTGCTTGTCAGTTGAGTGTGGAATTAAAAAATATAGGACACGAAGTAGATGTCCTTTTTTTATTTGGCAGTAAGGCTGAGATATTACCTTTTCCATTATATTTTCTTCACTTAGAAGCCAATATAAAAAAACGGTTTTGGGATTTTAGTGCTTACAAAAAGCTTAATTCTATTATTGTGGCAGGCCAATATGATATCATTCAGGCAAATGCCGCTGATACATTAAAATATACCGTGTTATCAAAACTTATTTATTTATGGAAAGCTAAATTGGTTTATAGGAATGCTAATAAAATAAGTGATTTTCTGAACAGTTTCCCTAAACGTATTGTGAATAGTTTATTGATGAATAAAGTAGATTCCGTAGCTTCTGTAAGTAGCGAATGTCGGGATGATTTTATCTCAATTTATTCCTCATTTCGCAATAAAATTGAATCTTTACCCATTGGCGTTTCATTGCATAATCCCAAACCATATTCCTCACTTTCGAAGATAGGCATCGAAGGGAATGGTCCTTTTTTATTGCATGTTGCCGGATTTGTTCCTGAAAAAAACCATGCTGGGTTGCTCCGGATTTTTTCAAATCTGATAATAACATATCCAACGGCTAAGCTTTTATTAATCGGGGAAGGCAAATTAAAATCAGATATCGAAATTTTAGCAAGGGAAATGCAACTTGCACAGAACATTTATTTTTTAGGAAAAAGGAATGATGTTCTTAAAATTATGCCTTGCTGTGATGTTTTTCTACTGCCAAGCCTCATTGAAGGAATGCCGGGAGTTATATTAGAAGCTTTCGTAAGCCAATTGCCGGTTATCTCATATAATGTTGGCGGAATTAAAGAGATAGTTATCAATCATCAGACGGGTTGGCTGATTGATAAAAATGATGAATACGCTTTTGTTAAGGCACTGGAGGCATGCCTTTCTTCCGATACAGAATTTATTCGCAAGAATTCATATTCTCTTGTCAAGCAAAATTATTCAAATGTTCTCATTGCTTTGAAATTTTCTAAATTTTATAAAAAGATGCTTCTGCCTTGATTTTTTACAATGGACTTGAATTACTTGAGCAAAAAAACATTACTATATTTTATGAGTTAAAAAAATATTTTTATGCTATTTAACACCTTAAATTACGCCGTCTTTTTACCGATAGTTTTTATACTATACTGGTTTGTTATGAACAAGAGTTATAAACTCCAAAATGTATTACTATTAGTTAGCAGCTATTTTTTCTACGCTTGTTGGGATTGGCGCTTTTTGTTTTTACTGATTTTCTCAACTGTTTTGGATTATTATACGGGTATAAAAATGTCGGAAGCTAAAGATCAAAATCAGAAAAAGTTTTGGTTTTGGCTCAGTATTTCTATTAATTTAGGTTTTCTAGGTATTTTTAAATATTATAATTTCTTTGCGGATTCCTTCGCCGATGCTATTGCAAATTTCGGGTTGCATGTAAGTCCATGGACGTTAAAAGTCATTCTTCCGGTTGGGATATCTTTTTATACTTTTCATGGCCTATCTTATGTTATTGATATTTATAAGGATAGGATCAAGGCAGAAAAGAATTTTTTAGACTATTCTGTTTTTGTTTGTTTTTTCCCTTTGTTAGTTGCCGGCCCTATTGAAAGAGCGACTCATCTATTACCTCAAATACAACGAAAGAGAACTTTTAATTATGACAATGCTGTTAATGGTTTAAAGCAAATTCTTTGGGGTTTGTTTAAAAAAGTTGTTATAGCTGACAATTGTGCTTATTTTGCCAATATTATTTTTGATAACTCTGCTAATTACTCGGGAAGCACTTTAGTTTTAGGCGCCCTGTTTTTTACCTTTCAAATTTATGGGGATTTTTCAGGTTATTCAGATATAGCTTTAGGAACGGCACGTTTATTTGGAATTGACTTGTTGCGTAATTTTGCCTTTCCCTATTTTTCGAGAGATATTGCCGAGTTTTGGCGCCGTTGGCACATATCGCTTTCTTCCTGGTTTCGCGATTATTTATACATTCCATTAGGAGGAAGCAAAGGCGGGACTTGGATGAAGGTAAGAAATACGTTTATTATTTTTTTAGTCAGCGGTTTTTGGCATGGTGCTAATTGGACTTTTATCATTTGGGGATTGTTAAATGCTCTATATATAATGCCATCCATTATTTTTAATACCAACAGAACTAATCTGGATATTGTTGCCAAAAGCAAAAAGTTGCCGACGGCTAAGGAGTTTTTTCAGATGGTAATTACCTTTTCATTAACTGTCTTGGCTTGGATTTTCTTCAGAAGTAATACCGTTGGTCAGGCATTGGCTTATATCTCAAAAATATTTTCATCTTCTTTGTTTACAATACCTGTTTTTAAGAAAGGTACGCTAAGCATTCCAACGCTAATTTTAGTTGCTTTTTTTATCATTATAGAATGGAGAGGAAGAGAGCAAT
>JAYURX010000457.1:0-2753 GCA_043755965.1 Flavobacterium sp.
GGTTTACTCAAAGCTGTGATTGCCAAATATGCCGAAAGCAAAAGCATTCTTGGTGTTTGTCTTGGCCAACAAGCGATTGCAGAAGTTTTTGGCGGAAGCCTAATAAACCTTGACAAAGTCTATCACGGAGTAGCTACCAAAATCACTCTGGCTGTTACCGATGAAAGTCTTTTTAAGGATTTGCCTAATGATTTTGAAGTCGGGCGTTATCATTCCTGGGTTGTTGCCAATGCTGATTTTCCAACTGTTTTGGAAATCACTTCAACGGATGAAAACGGACAAATTATGTCACTACGCCACAAAACACTTGACGTAAAAGGTGTACAATTCCATCCTGAGAGTGTTTTGACGCCATTTGGCAAACAAATTTTAGAAAACTGGGTTAATCAATAGCAATTTCAATGACAATGACAATTTCAATTTAACATATAATCTTAGTGTACTTAGCGCCTACTTTGTGCTCTTAGTGTTTAAACATAAAAAATGAAAACAATTTTAAACAGATTAATAAATCACGAAATGCTTTCAAAAGCGGAAGCCAAAGAAGTTTTGGTTAACATTTCTTCAGGGCAATATAATCCGAGTCAAATTGCTTCGTTTTTGACCGTTTATATGATGCGGAACATTACCATTGAGGAACTTTCCGGATTTCGTGAAGCTCTTTTGGAACTTTGCATTCCTGTAGATTTTTCTGCTTACAATACTATCGATTTATGCGGAACCGGTGGCGATGGCAAAGATACGTTCAACATTTCAACACTGGCTTCATTCGTAGTTGCCGGAACTGGAATTCATGTGGCTAAACATGGAAACTATGGCGTTTCTTCCATTTCGGGTTCGAGTAATGTAATGGAAACCTTGGGTGTAAAATTCAGCAATGAAAAAGACTTTTTAGCCAAATGCATGGACGAAGCCAATATCGCCATACTTCATGCGCCTTTATTTCATCCGGCGATGAAGAATGTTGGACCAATCAGGAAAGAATTAGGCGTTAAAACCTTCTTCAATATGCTTGGCCCAATGGTAAATCCATCCTTTCCGAAGAACCAATTGGTTGGTGTTTTTAGTTTGGAATTGGCGCGTATGTATGCCTATTTGTACCAAAACACCAATGTGAATTATACGATTCTACACGCGTTGGATGGTTATGACGAAATTTCATTAACTGCTGATGCCAAAATGATTACCAAAAACTCCGAAAGTATTGTCAATGCTGATGATTACAAATTATCAAAATTGTATTTCGAAGACATTAAAGGCGGAGAAACCATAGAAGAATCAGCTCAGATTTTCATGAAAATCATTTCCGGTAACGGAACCGAAGCTCAGCAAAATGTGGTTTGTGCCAATGCGGCGCTAGCAATTTCTAGTGTTGAAAACACATCCATAATCAATGCGTTTGCGAAAGCCAAAGAAAGTTTACAATCGGGAAAGGCATTAGAAAAATTACAAAAACTACAGCAAATCAGCAAAAGCTCATGAGTATTTTAGATCAAATAATCGCCAGTAAAAAGAAAGAAATTGCTTTGAAAAGAAGCATCGTTTCCGTTGCGCAGTTGGAAAACTCGGTTTTGTTCAATAAAAAAACGAACTCTTTGAGCAAGTCAATTGTCAATTCACCATTCGGAATTATCGCCGAACACAAACGCCGTTCGCCTTCGAAAGCCACTATTAACAACAGTCTTTCCTTAGAAGAAGTGGTGAAAGGGTATGAAATTGCTGGTGCTTCCGGGATTTCTGTACTGACAGATATGCAGTATTTTGGTGGCTCATTGGAAGATTTGCTTTTGGCCAGCGCTTCAGTTCGGATTCCGTTATTGAGAAAAGAATTTATTGTAGATGAATATCAGTTATTAGAAGCAAAAGCCTTTGGTTCAGATGCCATTCTATTGATTGCAGCGGTTTTATCCAAATCGGAAATCAAACATCTTTCTGAGTTTGCGCAATCCTTGGCTTTAGAGGTTTTACTGGAAGTGCATAATCTGGAAGAATTAGAGAAGAGCATTATGCCAAGCCTAGATTTAATTGGCGTGAACAATCGAAATCTCAAAACATTTGAAGTGAGTTTACAGAACAGTATTGATTTGGCTAATCACATTCCGAATGATTTTGTAAAAATATCTGAAAGCGGAATAACTACGACCGAAGATATCAAACTATTGAAAAGCCACGGTTTTCTGGGCTTTCTGATTGGAGAAAACTTTATGAAAACCGATAATCCAGGGAAAAGCCTGGAGCAATTTATCAATCAACTAAAAGGATAATGGCAATCAAAATCAAAATATGCGGCATGAAGTTTTCAGAAAACATCAATGAAATAGCTTCATTGCAACCTGATTATTTGGGTTTCATTTTCTATGAAAAGTCGCCTCGTAATTTTGAAAATCTAATTCCTAATTTAGATAAATCAATCAAAAAAGTTGGTGTTTTTGTAAATGCTTCTTTGGAAGAAATTGAGGAAAAAGTAAAACAATATGATTTGGATTTTGTCCAATTACATGGCGAAGAATCTGCTGAATTTTGTGATTTATTAGAACAGAAAAAAATTAAAGTCATTAAAGCATTCAATGTTGATAAAGACTTTAACTTTAATCAATTACATTATTATATAAATTCATGTAGTTATTTTCTTTTCGACACCAAAGGAACTAATTACGGCGGCAATGGAATTACTTTTGACTGGTCAGTTTTAAAAAATTATCATTTAGACAAACCTTACTTTCTAAGCGGTGGAATTGGTATAGAAAATATAG
>JAYURX010000458.1:0-2746 GCA_043755965.1 Flavobacterium sp.
CGGAAATGCAACCTTAGGGGCTTTCCCAATGGTGTATCCGTTTACGAATACTGATAATAGCGTGAGTGGAACCTACAACGCGGGCACCAACTCAGGAACGTTTTCGGGAACATTAACTACTACTGTAGATGCTTATGGCGTCTTAAATTTGCCTGACTTTGGCTACACTGGCAACGTAACTCGATTAAAAACGGTGCTGGCAGTAACCTTATATGTGAGCATTTTCCCGGTGGGAACGGCTTCACAGACAACTTATGCCTATTATGACCCGAGTGATTCAACAAACAACTTTAAATTCAGGAGCATTAATACTATTATAGTAGCTTCTGCTGCAGGAATTAACGAAAACAATACCACGTATGAAGTAGGAAACATTCCTCTTTTGTCCAATGCAAATACTGCGTTTCAATCGGTTTGGATTAAAAACCCTGTTCAGAGTTCCATTGAAGTTAATGCATCGATGTCAATTGAAAACGCGTCAATTAATGTAACCGATATGTTGGGCAAAACTATCTATCAGGCGAAAAACCAATCTATAAACGGAACATTAGAAATTCCGGTTTCATTGACCAAAGGAATTTATCTTATCACTATTGGCAATGAAAATGGAAGCATAACAAGGAAAATCGTAAAAGATTAAAAAGAAAGCCTCTCAAAAAGAGGCTTTCTTTATGCCTTAAACTTCAGCGGCAAATGCACTACTTTTTTGGTTTCAAAGAACTCGTCTTTGAAGAACTCGGCAATGTTATATTCCGTTGCTTTTGGAAAGTCTTTTAACTCCTCAGTCAAATCGCCGCCTTTTAAATAAAGAATTCCGTTAGGCAATTTGTGTTTGTTTTGTTTTTTGATTTTGTCTTTTATCCAGGAAACAAAATCGGGCATATTGGTCACAGCACGACTAACTATAAAATCATAGTCTCCTTTCACGTTCTCCGCACGCAGTTGTTCGGCTTTAACATTTTTTAATTCCAATGCTTCGGCAACTGCTTTTACCACATTTATTTTTTTCAGGATGACATCTATCAGATAAAAACGAGTTTCAGGAAACAAAATAGCCAGTGGAATTCCGGGGAAACCACCACCAGTGCCCACATCTAAAACATACGTTCCGGGTTCAAACGGTTGAATTTTGGCAATAGCCAGTGAATGCAAAACGTGCTTGGTATATAATTCATCAATATCTTTTCGGGAAATAAGATTTATTTTAGCATTCCAATCCTGATACAAAGCTTCAAGTTTCTGAAACTGTAGTATTTGATTTTCAGTAAGATTAGGGAATTGTTTGGTAATTTCTTCCATATATTGAATTTTCAACAAAAATAGTGCTTTTGGTTAATAATTATGATTTGTTTATAATCTTTAAAAAATTATAATAATTATCTTTGAGCCAAATTTAAAATACAATAAATGAATACCACAACTCCTATATTTTCCAAAACAGACAATCTGAAATTCTTTAGAACGCTTAACTCTAGAGTAAACAACTATTTCAAAGAAAACAACCTTGACAGAACCGGAAACTGGAAATTGCACTTGAAAACTATAGTGATGTTTTCTATTTTCCTGACGCCTTATTTCTTTTTACTCGCTATGGATATGCCTTTTTGGGTTTATCTTTTGCTTAATGTTGTTATCGGAGTTGGAATGGCTGGCGTTGGAATGAATGTGATGCACGATGGAAATCACGGTGCGTATTCTTCTAAATCCTGGGTGAATAAATTTATGGGCGGAAGCATTTATATTTTGGCCGGAAATGTTTACAATTGGCAAGTGCAGCACAATGTTCTGCATCATACATATACCAATATTTTAGGGCACGATGAAGATTTAGAAGCGGGAAGGATTATGCGTTTTACCAAAGAAGCAAAATGGTATAAATTGCATAGATTCCAGCATTTCTATTCTGTTTTCCTTTATGGACTGTTAACCTTCAATTGGGCAATCACCACCGATTTTCTACAAATGAAACGCTATTTAAAAAGAAATTTATCTTATGGCGAATTCAAAAAACCTGCTATTCGCTGGACGACTTTAATCATCACTAAAATTATCTATTTCTCTATTTGGATAGTGGCGCCTCTGGTTATGGGAATCGTGTGGTGGAAAGTAGTTTTAGGGTTTTTGGTAATGCATTATACTGCCGGAGTTATATTAAGCGTGGTGTTCCAGTTAGCTCACGTAGTAGAAGAGACAGAAAATCCAATCCCGGATGACAATGGCGAAATCGAAAATACTTGGGCAATTCACCAATTATTTACTACGGCAAATTTTGCTCCGAAAAACTGGCTGGTAAACTATTATACCGGCGGATTAAATCATCAGGTAGAGCATCATTTGTTTCCAAATATCAGCCATGTTCATTATGGTAAAATTGCCGAAATTGTAAAACAGACTGCAGCCGAATGCGAACTTCCATACTATGAGTTTAAAACAACAAGAGCAGCTATTGCTTCGCATTTTAAACATTTAAGGGAACTGGGAAGACGCCCACAAGTAGCATAATTTATATCAAAAGACGCCGTCATTGGCGTCTCTTTATTTAACATAACCAACACCAAACAATGAGTATTTTATCGGACAGAATTAATAATTTATCTACATCACAAACTCTCGCAATGGCAGCATTAGCAAGAGAATTAAAAAGCCAGGGAAAAGATATTATCAGTTTAAGTTTGGGTGAACCCGATTTTAATACCCCCGATTTTATCAAAGAAGCAGCTAAAAAAGCAATCGATGAAAACTACAG
>JAYURX010000459.1:0-2743 GCA_043755965.1 Flavobacterium sp.
GTAAATTTCCCGAATTTACCTGTCAAACCTACAGAACCATTTCTTGATTTTTCTTCTCTTAATTTATCAATTCCAAAACCTTGAGTAACTGCACTTCCATTGGCAGCCAATAAAACTTCAGAAGCTCCGCTGGCATTAAAGTTGGTGAAACTGGTATTGAAATATATTTGTGCCAATGATGGCGCTCTGAATCCGGTACTGAATGAACCTCTCAAACTTACATGTTCGCACATTTTCCATTTATACGCCATTTTAAGATTTAGCGTATTTCCAAAGTCACTGTAGTTTTCATACCTAAGCGCTGTTCCTAATAAGAATTCGTCTGAAACATCCAATTCCGCATCAACATAGGCAGCAGCACTGGTTCGTTGCTCGTCAACTTCATTTGCCGGACTAAAACCGGGGAAACCTTGAGAACCTCCGGGTCTTGGATTTCCCGAGATTGGATCAATAGGAGCTGACTGTGTCAATGGGTCAGTGATTGGATTTCCATTCGTGTCATACGTTGCGTATGAACCTATTTCGCCTGCCGTAATATCATATTGTTCGATTCGATATTCACCACCAAAAGCAAAGTTCAATCCATTTAAAACGGATTTAAAGTTTCTCGAAAAGTCCAGATTTGTTGTATTTTGACTCAGGCTAAATCCACCCGCATCAAACTGAGTGGGAGAAGCATCTTCCAAACTGGCATTTAATGTTCCTTTAATTGTATAATCGAATGCATTTTGACCCCACGCATTACTCAAGTCAATCTTCCAGTCACTTAGTTCTGCCTTAAAACCAAAAGCAGCTGAGTTATCAATAATTTTAGAAGTAATTCTCGGCGTGTAACCTCCGGGATAAATAGATTCTACAACTCTTTCACCATCATTTCTGGTAAAGGCATAGGCATCCGTATTTCTGTCGTTTCTTCCGCCAAAGGCATAAAAATCAATTTTATCTGTAAGCGGCACTTGTAGATTCGCCATCAGGTTATAGCTTTTTATTTCGGCTTCGCCAAACCCCTTTCTGAAATCAAAACCAGGACGTAAGGTTTTATCCTTAGACAGATATTCACCTGTAAAATTTATAAATCCTTCTTTGCCAAGTTTAACACCATAATTAGCACCGGCTTTTAATGAAAATCCATCATACTTATGGTCTTTTCCATAAGAATTTCCATTTCCGTTTTGGTCTAATTCAAAACCTGGTGTATTTGGCGTTCCAGGAAGAAAATCGCCCTCAGCATCATTTCTGTATATCCCCGTTGTTATCATACCATTGAATTCATTGACATTATCGTTTAAAACGATATTTATTACACCGGCAATCGCATCCGAACCATATTGTGCCGCTGCACCATCACGGAGAATCTCTATTCTTTTTATAGCGCTGGCGGGAATTGCATTCAAATCCGTTCCTGTATTTCCACGCCCACGGGTTCCGAATAAATTGATTAACGACGATTGATGCCTTCTTTTTCCATTGATTAACACCAATGTCTGGTCTGGTCCCATTCCCCTTAGCGTGGCTGGGTCAACGTGGTCAGCTCCATCAGAACCTGATTGTTTATTGGCATTAAATGACGGTGCTAAATATTGAAGCAATTCATTGATTTCAATTTTGCCACTCTGGGTCGTCACATCTCTTATATTAATAACGTCAATGGGCACGGCCGAATTTAAAACCGTTCGTCTGGCATTTCTGGAACCTACAATTTGAACTTCCTGCAGTTCCTGAACTTTTGTCGAGTCTGATTTTGTTTGGTTGGGTTCTGTTTGGGCAAAAACTACCGAAATCGGCGCGACCAATAATAGTAAAGTAATTTTTTTCATAAAATGTTGGTTAGTTAGTTTTATTGAAAATTATACTTGCAATATATATATTATTTTAACATAATTTTAAGGCTACATAAATAATTCTATTAACGATTTTAAAAACAATATAAACCTTATATTTGCAGACTTTTTAGAATAACTATTAACAAAATAACTTTCTATTATAATGAAAGCAGGAATTGTAGGATTACCAAACGTAGGGAAATCAACTTTATTTAATTGTTTGTCAAATGCCAAAGCGCAAAGTGCCAACTTTCCATTTTGTACCATAGAGCCAAATATTGGTGTGGTAAATGTTCCTGATCCAAGAATAAACCGATTGGAAGAATTGGTAAAACCCGAACGCGTTCAAATGGCAACCGTTGATATCGTTGATATTGCAGGTTTGGTAAAAGGAGCAAGCAAAGGTGAAGGTTTGGGAAATCAATTTTTGGCAAATATCAGGGAATGTAACGCAATTATTCACGTGTTGCGTTGTTTTGATAATGATAATATCATCCACGTTGATGGCAATGTAAACCCAATTCGTGACAAGGAAACCATCGATATTGAGTTGCAGTTGAAAGATCTGGAAACCGTTGAAAAACGTTTGGAAAAAGTAAACCGGGCTGCCAAGACAGGAAACAAAGAAGCACAAACAGAAAAAGCATTGTTAGACAGAATTCGTGAATCATTATTACAGGCAAAATCGGCCAGAACAGTTACGGCTCAGAATAATGACGAAGAAGTATTATTGGAGGATTTTCAATTGATAACCAACAAACCCGTTTTATACGTTTGCAACGTTGATGAAGATTCGGCTGCGACCGGAAATAAATATGTGGATCAGGTCCGCGAATTGGTAAAAGACGAAAACGCAGAAGTTATCGTTTTGGCTGTCGGAACCGAAGCGGATATAACCGAATTGGAAACTTATGAAGAGC
>JAYURX010000460.1:0-2740 GCA_043755965.1 Flavobacterium sp.
GTCGGATAGCATACAATGGCTATTTTCATGTGTTTTTTTTAGTCCTACGAATTTAAGCAAAAATGATTCCCTTTTTTCTTAGTTTTTCATAAAAATGATTATGTGGATGAATTTCGTTACTTTAGTTATCTGAATTGAAATTAAGATGGAAAGAAAAATTATAACCAATTAACTAAAACCAATTTAATATGAATCCAATTTTAAGAAACATTTTAGCAGTAGTTCTTGGCCTCTTCATTGGCGTAGCAGTCAATATGGCCATTATCCTGGTTAGCGGTTCCATTATTGCTCCACCGGAAGGAGCAAATTTAACCACTGCGGAAGGTTTAAAAGCTGCTATGCCGCTCATGGAACCTAAACATTTCCTGTTACCATTTTTAGCCCACGCACTGGGAACATTGATTGGCGCCTTTACAGCTGCAAAAATAGCTGCTTCCAATAAAATGCAATTGGCCATAGTAATTGGAATTTGCTTTTTGGTTGGTGGTGTAGTGAATATTATTATGCTTCCTTCACCTACTTGGTTTACTATCGTTGACTTAGGGTTGGCTTATATTCCAATGGCATATTTAGGCGGAAAATGGGCAATAAAAAATTGATAAAGTAAGGTTATAACAATCCGTTATACTTTCTGATAAACCACTCAGCAGTGAGGGAAATTGCAATCAAAATCATTAACCAAATCCAATCAATCAAAGGCGATTTCTTAACCAATGTTTTTTGAATGGCTTTATAGCTGTCATCTGCGAGCAATTGTTGGATAAGTGTATCCGCTTGGTTTGGCAGGAATGTTTTGCCTTTGGTCTGTGTTGCCAATTGGTTTAGTTTGTTCCAATCCGGATTAACAAATTGTTTTTCGATGTCAAAATCCAATACTTCAAAACTACTGCTGTAAACAGAATTAGAATTCAGTTCTTTCACAGTGAACGCATAAGTGCCCGCCGATAATCCATCCAGGTTAACCTGAAAAGCATTGGTGGATCGAAGTAAATCATAATTTTTAACTTGTTTTGTTTTGGTATTTGTTACCGCAATAGTCAGACGTGCCTTTTCGTCCAGTTCGTAGTTTTTATTGAAAAACTGAGCTGTAATTTCAATCCCTTCGCCCGAATTATAAAAACGCTCGTGAGTTACCACTAATGATTTTCGGGAATTATTCGACGCTAAAAATTGTATAGTCTTATCTAAGAAAATATCAAAATCGATAAAACTTTTTTTATCGACATAATTGTTCGCTCTCCATTTCCAGATGTTTTCTCCAAAAAGAAAAGCACTTCGTTTTCCCTGGTTTTCGGCGAAAGACAATAAAGGTTGATTGGTTGGAATATTACGAATGGTTGAGAATAACAGCGTATTGGTGTTGCCACTCGCCGTAATCGCTCCGAAAGGATTTTCTAAAGGAGGAAACTGTTCAAAGCCGATATTATCTAAAGCAAAAAGGTTAAACTGACTGTCAAACGCAGCAAGATAATCTTCTTTGCTTCCGCTCATTTTGAAACTGAAACTATTTTGATTTTGATTCAGAAAACTATAATCGGTATCATTTCCCGTAATTGTCCACGTGTTGATTTTAGCATTTTCGTTTTGGTCAAAAATGGTTTTAAACTCCGCGTTTGGCTGATACAATATCAAAATATTATAATTTGTTAACGAACTGATTTGATTTGGTTTAAGTAATGTTACTTTTCGCTGGGCATTAGTTTCAATACTTCGTTTAATTGCTCCCAAATCCGGATGCGAAATTGAGGAAATTAAAGCGACTTCTGTCTTTTGATCGATTACTTCTACAGCAAAGTTTTTGGTATTGTTATACGTATTCTTTTCCTGTTCTTTGGAAGAAATAGTTGCTTTTAAAATCTGCAATCCCACTTTGTCCGCAGGTAACAATACATTCAGCGTTGCCGATTTTTTTGATGGAGAAAAAGCCACCGTTTGTTGGTTCAAAACACTATTGCCTCTGGAGATTTTGAATGTTGCATTAATGCTTTTGGTTCCGGCATAAGTAAGGAAAACTTCAACAGGATATTTATTTTTATTGAAGGCATATTTGTTGACGTTCAACTGGGTGATTCTTAAATCCAAATACGTTGCTGTATCACCAACCACCAAAGGATAAACCTTATTTTCAGGATTGAATCCAAAAACATAATCTTCACCCGATGTCTGGTTTCCATCGGAAATTAAAACCGTTGGATAATGCTGGTTTTTATAGATGTTCTTTAGGTTTTTAGCAACAACATCAATATTCGATTGTGTTCCTTTGAAATTAATGGTATCCACAGGCAAAAAGTCGGTGTCAAACTGATAGGTCTGCACATCAAATTTATCTGCCAGGGCTGCGTTTTCAGAAAGCTTTTGAAAGACTTCCATTGCCGATGTAGAAGCTTTCAAATCTATAATAGAAGCTGAATTGTCAATAATAATAGGCAACGGCGTTTTAACCGTTTCAATTGTTTTTCTGGAAATAATCGGATTTATCAGCAAAAGTAACAATCCAAAGATGCTGAAGAAACGCAAAAAAGCCAAAAGCAAGGTCACATTTGACTTAATTTTGACTTTATAAAAATATTGGTAAAATGATAAACCAGCAGCAATTAGTATTGATACAAGTAATAACAGGATTGTTGTGGTGTTCATATTTAAAAGTTAATAGTTTTTGGTTTATGGATTGTGGTTAATTAAAAACTATAAACCACAAACAATAAACTCCTATGTAAGCATTCCTCCGCAAACATTCAAC
>JAYURX010000461.1:0-2736 GCA_043755965.1 Flavobacterium sp.
TGCACCATCGTTAGCAAACTGTTTAAAAGCATGTACGAATTAAAGGCTAACCATAATTTTGGCAAGTATGTTTCACCAATCAGCCCTTTTTCTGATGAAGAGCATTTAAACGAAGTGAAACAGTTTTTACACAACATTGAACTTAAAAATATAAAAAAAATTGGCTTAAATTTCTGTCTCGCACATCAGGATCTGATGAGTAATGACGCCGATTTCAAAAAAATAACAGCGTATTTTAACAACCTTAACATTTAAATAAATAATTCATGAAAACAAAACTTTTAGTATTACTAACCTTTATCACATTGACCGGTTACGCTCAAATTGGAAAAATTGACGGAGTGAACAATTTCTCTTTAAGGAATTCCGGACCAATTTTAGACAAGAACCACGACGTTGATGGTTACTATTTTTATTATGTAGTAGACAAATTGAAAAAAGGAGAGAATGAATTTGCCATCCAGATTTTAGATAAAAATTTGAATGAAGTTGCCAAAAAATCTTATATTGACAATAAGAATACTTTCTTAATGAAATCAAGCTTTAACAACCAGGCGATGATGTTTGCCATGGCTAATTTCAAAGAAAAAAGAATCGAGCTTTTAACTTTTGATAAACAAGCCAACCAAAAGGAAACCGTTACCATTCCGCTTGAGAAAAAAGAGATGCAATATTTGCAGCTAATGCAGTCATCAGGAGATTTCAACGTTTTGTTTCCGGTAGATAATAAAGGTTTTTTGTTCAATAAATTTGAAGACAACAAAAAAATTGGTTACTCTTTGAAATACTATCCAACTGATGGAGGCAAGGGTTGGGAATTTAACTCGCCTAATGATACCAAAGAACTTTTATTTATCAACCCAATTGAAGTAAATGAAAAAGTTGTCGTAGCTCTAGAGACAATGAAAACGGGTATGATGACAAGAAAAATGACGCTAAGGGCAAAAGTAATTGATGTAAATAATGGTAAATTGTTATTTGAAAGAGAGTTTTCAAAAGCGGTAAAACCACGTATGATTACAAACGCTTTTCTGGACAAAGACAGCAACGTTGTTTTAATGGGAGAATATTTCAAGGATGGTGATAACATATTTGACGATAAAAGTTTAGGGTTATTTTCAGAAATCATCGACTTAAACGGAAAAACGATAAAGGAAAGTTTCACCAGTTGGAAGGAAGATGTGGCTAAATTGGTAAAAACCAGCAAAGCTTTTGTTGACGAAAAAGGATATGTGTATTTTCATAAAATTGTAAAAACAAACACTAATGAGTATTATGCCATTGGAGAATTTTACAAGAAAACAGTAAGCGCAGCAGGAATTGGAATGGCGCTGTTGTCTCGTGGCCAATCCGGGGCTTCTACTACGCAAATCTCGATAACAAATGCTGTAGTGTTTAAATTCAACAAGGATTTTAAACTTACAGGCATTCAGGAATTTAATAAAAGTATCTCAAGAGCACCAAGTTTGTCTGATTTTGGCAGCCCACAATTAAATGCACATGCGTTAAAATCTTACGGAGCTTTTGATTATGAGTATACACAAATTGACAGGGCTAATGACCGTTTTTATTCTTGTTTCATTGATTATGAAAGAATTAAAGGCGAGAAGAACAAGAATGCATTCAAAACCATTATTTATGACGAAGGAAAATTAAGCGAAGATAAAATCTACTTGAAGGATGGAGATAAGAATTTTAGGGTTTATCCGGCTAAATTAGGGAATGTTCTTTTGCTGGAATACGATAAAAAGGCAAAGACAATCGATCTGCATTTAGAGAAAATCAACATTAAATAAACGAAAAGGGATAATCAATTTGATTATCCCTTTTTTATTTGAACCAACTTTGAATGCAATAACAGTTACATTTTTTTACCTTTGTCACGCGTAATTTTTAATCAACAATTAATTTTGACAGGACTCGTTTATAAATCTACCGGAAGTTGGTATACTGTAAAATCAGAACAAGGCGATTTTATAGAATGCCGCATCAAAGGAAAATTCCGTTTGAAAGGCATCAAAAGTACCAATCCAATTGCTGTTGGCGATGTGGTAGATTTTGAATTGGATGAAAGCTCAGATATTGTCACCGGAACGATTCATAACATTCACGACAGAAAGAATTACATCGTCAGGAAATCGGTCAACTTATCAAAGCAAACCCATATCATTGCGTCTAATATTGATGTTGTTTTTCTGTTAGTTACCATCAATAATCCACCAACTACCACCAGTTTTATCGATAGGTTTTTGGTTACTGCGGAAGCGTATGGCATTGAAGCCGTTTTGATTTTTAATAAAATTGATACGTTTGATGGCGCCATGCAGGATGAACAATTGTATTTGCAATACATCTATTCCGAAATTGGATATAAATCCTTAAAAGTTTCGGCTATTGAAAAGAAAGGGCTGGAAGCATTAAAAGAGATGATGATTGGAAGAGTATCCATGTTTTCGGGACATTCAGGTGTTGGAAAATCAACTTTGGTCAATGCTCTGGAACCGGGTTTAAATTTGAAAACCAAAAACATTTCCGAGCAAAGCAGGCAAGGACAGCACACGACGACATTTGCCGAAATGTATGACCTGTCATTTGATGCCAAAATCATAGACACGCCAGGGATAAAAGGTTTTGGGATCGTCGATTTGGAACCGGCAGAAATCAGCGGTTATTTCCCCGAGTTTTTTAAACTGAAAGACCAATGCAAATTCAATAATTGCCTGCACAAGGAAGAAC
>JAYURX010000462.1:0-2733 GCA_043755965.1 Flavobacterium sp.
GGTTTTCAAAATACGGGTAAAGACTCCAAAGAAGTAAAAACGCTGAATGACGAAGTGGTAGACAAAGTAATCAAGTTTTTAAAGAAAAGCGGAATCCCCGCCACTGATTATAAAACGAACAACGTGAGCTTGTATAAAAGCTATGATTACGAAAAGAAGAAATATAATTTTCAGGCCAGTCAGACATTAATTATTACACTGAAGGATTTATCAAAATATGATGAAGTAATGATGGGTTTGAATGATGCAGGCGTAAACTCTATCAGTGGAGTCGAATTCAAATCGTCTAAAATGGAAGATTATGAAAGAGATGCGCGAAAAAAGGCCGTTTTGAATGCGAAACAAAAAGCACAGGATTATGTTTCTGTTTTGGGTCAGAAAGTCGGAAAGGCATTGCTGATTACCGATAACTCCCAAAGTTATATTCCACAGCCAATGTATAAAGGAAATATGATGGCAATGGCTAACCAGGAGAGTGATCAAAGAGAAACACTAGCCGTTGGCGAATTAGAAATAAATACGAATGTCAGTGTGACTTTTGCGTTGGAATAAATAATGATAGAATTAAAAAGCCTCGGAATTTCCGGGGCTTTTTTGTTTTCCAATGGTAGAAATTGTACCTTTAAGCTTCAAAAAATTTTGTCATGAAAACAGCTATTTCAGTTATAAGCGTTTCCTTATCCATTTTGGTAGCAGCATGTAATAAAAAACAACAGCAATTACAAATTCAAACTACTGAAGGCATTCCTGTTGAAACCTTGGAACCAAATGCCGACTATAAACCGGCGTTTGAAGGACAGACCCGTATTCAGGGAATAAAAACCAAAACACCAATAGAAATCAAAGTGTTGACCACAACACTGGACAGGCCATGGGGAATTGCACCGCTTCCAGACGGTCGGATGTTAATCACTCAAAAAAATGGAACGCTTCGCATCGCAAATACATCGGGGTCTATAAGTGAAGAAATCACAGGGCTTCCGGAAGTAAATGATAAGGGTCAGGGTGGACTTTTAGGTATAACCATTGATCCCAATTTCACTCAGAACCGTATGGTGTATTGGACATTTTCAGAGGAAATAAAGCAAGGGAATCTAACTGCAGTAGCAAAAGGTCGCCTGGCAAATGACGAGCTGACAATTGAAAATGCCACAGTTATTTACCGCGCTACACCGGCATATGATGGAGTACTGCATTATGGCTCCCGAATCCTTTTCGAAAAAACAGGAAACCTCATTTTCAGTACAGGCGAGCGCTCCGATTCTGAAACCAGGCCTCAGGCACAATTTCTCAATTCTTCTCTAGGTAAAATAATCCGCATAACAGTTAACGGAGCACCGGCATCTGATAATCCGTTCGCAAACAATCCGAAAGCAAGACCCGAATTGTATTCCTATGGCCACCGAAATGTTCAAGGATTAGCATTGCATCCCCTGACGGGAGATTTGTGGGAAAATGAATTTGGACCCCATGGAGGTGATGAAGTGAATCGAATCGTTGCAGGGAAAAATTATGGATGGCCAATTATTACTTACGGAATTGAATACGACGGACAAACAATTGGAGAGAGAAAAACGCAAATGGAAGGCATGGAACAGCCAGTTTATTATTGGGATCCCGTAGTATCTCCAAGCGGAATGACATTTTACAGTGGAAACACTATCCCGGAATGGGAAAACAACTTGTTCATAGGTGGATTAAGCAGCCAGCATATTATACGGCTTACAATAGAAAACAACAAAGTAACCGGAGAGGAACGGCTTCTTGCAAATGAAGAGGAGCGTTTCAGAGATGTTGCACAAGGGAAAGATGGTTCACTATATGCGATTACCGATAGTGGAAAACTTTACCGTATTAGCAAAAAATAGAATAACAAAACGTTTAATTAAAAAAGCCCTGATATTTTCAGGGCTTTTTTAATATTTTGATTGTTATGATTTAGGTAACGGTGATCCAACAGGAGTGCCACACACATGTCCGGGCTGTCCGTGTGGTGGATTCATTCCGGGAGCTGTTGCGGCTGGCGTATCAGTATTTAATAATGCCGGAGCTCCAGCCTGCGGAGTTGTTGATGTAGGAGTTGGAGTAGATGTAGTAGTTGTAGTAAATGCTGGCTTTCCGGGAGTAGCTGATGGTGTAGCCGCTTTCGTAACCGGAGAGTTTAAAGGAGCTCCAACAGAAATATCGCATCTGTGTCCGGGCTGTCCATGAGGTGGATTCATTCCCGCTTTAGTAACAACTGGAGGCTGAGTTACCGTTTGTGGCGTTTGCACAGGCATATTTACCTGCGGATTAGGTTGCGCATAGGTTTCATTAGGAATAGGCGCTACATTCGGTACTATTGTTGGCTGTTGGGTTGTAGTAGTTGTTGTATCCGCTTCGGTTTCAGCTTCTTCTTTTTTACATGACACGAACGCAATTGAGATCGCTAGTAATGAACAGAGAATTAAATTTGATTTCATAGTTAATCTTTTTAAGAACTCAAATATAAGTTTTTAAAAATTAAAAAAAAGTTAAAGTCGTAAATCAATTGTTTAATAGAGGATTTTTGCTCCCGAAAGACAGGATTATTTCGTGATCCGTAAGGGAATCAATCAGGATTTTGCTTCGCAATATCCTTCAAAGCTTCGCTTTGAAAATAGAAAACCCGCCAAATAAAAAAGCAAGCTTTATTATTTGGCTTGCTTTTCTATTTATTCGTGGGGAGAGCAGGATTACTTGGTGATCCGTAAG
>JAYURX010000463.1:0-2733 GCA_043755965.1 Flavobacterium sp.
GAAGAACAGTTTATGAAATTAAGACTCGGATACAATTCGGCTGATAACTATCACAGACAAACGTTGCTAGGATTTATGAACGGACATGCAACTGCAGGGTATGATAGTGGTTATGATGGTGTAAGCATTGAAACCCTTACTAATGACATGTACTTCATTAATGGAACTAATAAATTAAACATAAATGGTGATGGTTACTTTAACGTAAACAATATCTATCCATTAGGTGTTAAAAATGCAGTGGCTGGTAATGTTACCTTTGTGGTAGATGGAAAAGAAAATTTTGATAATTCTCAGGAAATATACATCTATGACAATGTGACTTCAATCTACCACAGCATCAAGGATCAAAACTTCCAAATCAATTTACCTGCCGGAACGTATGATACAAGATTCTCATTGCGATTTATTAATGTTAGTGCTACACTTGGAGTAGCTGATAATACTGTAGTAAATCATGGAATTAGCGTAGTACATTCACAAGCTAACAACATAATTAATATTAAAAACGAGTTACAGGAAGTATCTGTGAAGTCAGTCTTATTGTTCAACTTATTAGGACAACAGGTAACGGTTTGGAAAATTTACAACCAAAACCAAACTGACATGCAACTACGCATTGGCGATTTAAGTTCTGGAACTTATATCGTAAAAGTAATTACTGATGGTGGTGAAATAACTAAAAAAATAATACTAAAATGATATCTTGTTCTGCACTTTATTTGACACTAATTTGCCACGTTTTTCTACAAGAAGAAAAATCCCCGACTTCGGGGATTTTTGTTTTTATATAATATTAAGAAAGTTTTTGAATAAGATCTTCAAGGTTTAACTGAACTTGTTCTCCCGACTGAATATCTTTTAAAGTGAATTTAGATTTATCAATTTCTTTGACCACAAAAATAATCCCTCTGCGTTCTGCATGCTTAAATTGTTTGTCAATCTTGGCATTATCCGGATACATTTCGGCTCTGATGTTTTGGTTTCGGAGTAAAGTAACGGCTTTCATGGCTTCAAAAGTCTGGCTTTCGCCAAAATTCAGAAACATCACTTTCGTACTATTCGTTACGGTTTCGGGGAATAAATTCAGTTCTTCCAGAACCAGATAAATTCTATCCAAACCAAACGAAATTCCAACACCACTCATATCCTTCAACCCAAAAATTCCGGTCAAATCATCATATCGCCCACCGCCACCGATGGAACCCATGTCAACTTCTTTTGGCGCAGTAACTTCAAAAATGGCTCCGGTGTAATAATTTAATCCACGGGCTAAGGTCACATCCAAATCTAAAATCGCTTTTTGCAATCCTAATTTAGTAACGTTATCACAAATGAAACGCAACTCTTCAACACCTTTTTTACCTTCAGCAGAAGAAGAAAGTAATTGTGTTAGCTTTTCTAATTTCTCCTGTATTGTTCCTGTGAAATTGAATAATGGTTGCACTTTTTCCAAAGCCGTTTCCGAAATTCCTTTTTCAAGCATTTCCTTTTTAACGCCGTCGGCGCCTATTTTGTCGAGCTTGTCCAAAGCCACCGTAAAGTCAATCAATTTGTCCGAAGCGCCAATCACTTCAGCAATTCCGGATAAAATTTTTCGGTTATTGATTTTGATGGTAACGCCATTCAGACCTAATTCTGCAAAAACCGAATCATACAATTGCACTAACTCTACTTCCTGCCACAATGATTTGGAACCAACTACATCTGCATCACACTGATAAAACTCTCTGAATCTTCCTTTTTGTGGTCTGTCAGCACGCCAAACCGGCTGGATTTGGTAACGCTTAAACGGAAACTCAATTTCGCTTTGGTGCTGCACAACATAACGTGCAAATGGCACGGTCAAATCATAACGCAAAGCTTTTTCAGAAATCTTACCGGTTAGTTTTTTATAATTTAACGTTTGGAATTCCTCAGTAGAAACTTTATCTAAATAATCACCGGAATTCAATATCTTAAAAATCAAACGGTCACCTTCTTCCCCATATTTCCCCATCAGCGTATCTGAGTTTTCAAATGAAGGCGTCTCAATGGGCTGGTAACCAAATTTTTCGAAATGATGCCTCATTACCGAAATAATATAGTTCCGCTTAGAAACCTCTGCCGGTGAAAAATCCCGTGTGCCTTTTGGAATACTTGGTTTTGATGCCATTGTTAATTACGGATTTAGGAATAAGGATTTAGGAATCATTATCTGGAAGATCCTAAATCGAAAATCCCAAATCCTAAATCGTTTTGCAAATATCTATATTTATATCTGAATGTAAATATTCTTGTAACAAAAACTGTATTTTAGTGTCAAATTTGCCATATGTTAGGAATTGGACTCTTTAAGGAAAATATAAAAATCGCGTTGGGTTCCATCCGAACGCAATTGCTTCGTACCATTTTGACCGTTGTTATTATCGCCATTGGAATTACTGCTTTGGTTGGAATTTTGACTGTGGTAGCTGCTTTCAAAAACAATTTGAATTCCACTTTTGCCTCAATGGGTTCCAATACGTTCAACATAAATCAATACCAAAACACCTTACGTGGAGATGGTGGTAATGAAATTGAAAAAATAAATCCAATCATTTCTTATCCTGAAGCCAAAGCTTTTAAAGAAAAATACAACTTTCCAATGACGGAGACTTCACTTTCATTTGTAGCGACTTCGAGTGCCGAGGTGAAATTTGAAAATCAAAAAACAGATCCCGAAATTTCGGTTATTGGTATTGACGAATATTA
>JAYURX010000464.1:0-2726 GCA_043755965.1 Flavobacterium sp.
GCTGAAAATAAGTTATAGGCATAGTCTTTTTTTCCGTGCTCTACGTTATAGCTTAGGGTTCGTGTAACACCATACCACACAAAAAGTACATTAAACATTCTCAACCATAAGATATCTGATAAATTTAGAAGATCGATGATTAAAAAGTAGGCTGAGATACCCGCAAATATTATGATGGCATTAATAATTTCTTTTGGCAGTTTCATATGGATAGCATATAAGTGAATAATAAAGTGTGCTATCAAATTTAAGAAAATATCTTGGAAAAGTCATTTATTTAACAAAAAAGGAACAAAACAATTCTTCAATCTAACATAATAGCGTTATCACAATTGGCTAATGTAGTTTTCCGCCATGACTTTGTCGAGGCTCAACTGGTTTTTTAGTGCGTCAACCGATTCGAATTTTTGTTCTGGGCGCATTCGGTGTAAAAGAGAAAGCGTAATTCTTTCACCATACAAATCTTGCTTAAAATCAAAGTAATTAATTTCAATGGTTTGGGTCGTTCCATAAATCGTAGGCCGGGTTCCAATATTCATCATGCCAAAAACAAGCTTTCCGCTTATGACGCTTTTAGCAATATAAACTCCGTTTAATGGGATAAGTTTATACTCTTCGTCTATTTTAATATTTGCTGTTGGATAACCAATAGTTCTTCCTAATTGTTTGCCATTAGAAACTATTCCGGCTAACGAATAATTGTACCCCAAATACGTAGTGGCTAATTCAATATCCCCTTCTAAAAGCGCATTTCTTATTTTGGTAGAACTGATAGAAACTTCGTTGATTTCTTCTGCCGAAATTTGTTCTACTTCAAAACCATAGGTTTCGCCAAAATTGATTAAATCATCAATGTTGGCCGTTCGGTTTCTGCCAAAACGATGGTCATGTCCGATAATTATTTTTTTGATTTTGAAAACGTCAACTAAAACTTTTTTGACAAATTCTTCAGCGGTTAACCTCGAAAATTCTTTGTCAAATGGATGAACAACGAGATTGTCAATCCCTAAATCATCAAGGAGGTTTATTTTTTCTTGAAGCGTATTCAATTGTTTCATTTCTGTATCTTCCTGAAGCACCATTCTTGGATGCGGAAAAAAAGTAAGAACCAAACTTTCACAATTTAAAGCCTGAGCACTTTTGACAATTTGCTCTAAGATTTTTCTATGTCCGAGATGTACTCCGTCAAAAGTGCCAATAGTGACGATTGTTGGCTTAGCGGCATTAAATAACTTTATGGAATTAAATATTTTCAAGGAGATGTAAATGTATTACGCAAAAATATGTTTTAGAAATTTAATATAATAATTTTCATCAAAAAAACATGAATTAATTGAAATCTGTTAAAGTTTAGTCCAAATTATTTAAAAATCTGCCTTGTTATTTGCAAATATTTGAAAGATAACTATATTTACTCTCTTTTTAATTAAAACTAAATCATGAAAAAAATTTTACTTTTAGTTGTTTTCCTTTTATCCGTTACTTTTTCTTTTTCACAAAGAAACAATTCATGGAAACTCTTTGAAAACAATAAAGCGGTCACAGCAGAAAAAATAAGACAAACGCCTTATTCTGCAAATCAAAAATTATTAGAATTCAACGCTGTTCAGTTTAAGCAATCGCTTGTGAATGTTCCGCAAAAATCCTCCGGAAACGCAGGAATCGAAATTCAATTGCCAAATATCAATGGAGAATTGGAAAAATTCCAAGTTTGGGAATCCTCCAATTTTGAACCTGCATTGCAGGCTCAATTTCCGGATATCAGAGCCTATGTTGGAAAAGGAATAACTGACCCAGCTGCAGTTTTAAACTTTAGTCTTTCTCCAAGAGGAATTCAAACTATGGTTTTCAGAGCTGGTACAGGAACAGAATTTATTGAACCCTATACTAAAGATAGTTCTGTTTATATAATTTTTGACTCGGCAACCCGAATTGCAGGGAGATTACCTTTTAATTGTAGCACAGAGGATGTTGTTATTGACCACAGTCTCTCTAATAAACTGGTAAACAGCACGCTGTCAAGCGCTCAATCCTATAAAACAATGCGGCTTGCATTGTCTTGTACCGGAGAATATGCGCAATATCATGGTGGAACAGTAAATGGGGCGATGGCAGGAATGAATGCTACGATGACAAGATGTAATGGTATATACGAAAAAGATTTAGCGATTAAATTGATAATGATTGCCAATAATAATTTGGTAGTTTATACTGATCCAGGTACTGATCCGTATTCTGATGCAGCAAATATGAATAACTGGAACGCTCAATTACAAGCGACATTAACAAGTGTTATAACAGAAGCCAATTATGATATCGGTCATCTTTTTGGCGCAACTGGTGGCGGTGGGAATGCTGGTTGCATAGGTTGCGTTTGTGTAAACGGCTCAAAGGGAAGCGGAATTACTTCGCCTGCTGACGGTATTCCTGAAGGAGATACTTTTGATATTGATTATGTTGTTCATGAGATGGGGCATCAAATGGGAGCAAACCATACGTTTACCCATACTGCTGAAAACAATGCGGTGAATGTGGAACCAGGTTCAGGGTCGACTATCATGGCTTATGCCGGAATTGGTGGAGGTGGCACAGATATGCAATCAAATTCTGATGATTATTATTGCTATAAAAGTATTGTTCAGATACAAAATAATATGAACGTTAAAACCTGCCCAATTAGTACCAGCTTAGTTGTAACTAATCCAAGGCCTGGAGTTAGTGTAAGC
>JAYURX010000465.1:0-2725 GCA_043755965.1 Flavobacterium sp.
AGTTGAAGTTCTCTCATCCTGAATGGACATTTCATTTGGTAGGAAAAGATTTTGAGGATGATTATTCTGAAAAGGTAAAAGCATCAATTATAGCTAAAAATTTAGAAAACAACGTTTTTATTTATGGTTCTAAAAACGATATTAAAAATATTATTGGCCAGTCAGATATTGCTATATTAACTTCTAAATCAGAAGGGTTACCCATAGCTTTAATTGAATACGGGCTTTTAAAAAAACCGGTAGTTTCTACAAAGGTTGGGGAAATACCATTTATTATCAAAGATGGGATAAATGGGTTTACTGTTGGCGTCAATGATGCAGATTTGTTTCACCAAAGATTATTGAAATTTATTAACGAAGATGATTTAAGGATTCAAATGGGCAATTCACTTTATCAAACCGTTTTAGAAAATAATTCAGAAGAAGGTGTGATTACTAATTATTTAAATTGGGTTTTAAGTTTATAAAATATGAACGAGAGAAAATATATTTTACTTATTATTTTTCATATTGTGATTGCAGTATTGATATACTATATAAGACCCTTATCAGTACTGTATGCTATTTGTATTCCTGCGGTAGGGTTGTATTCTGTAATGAAAACACAAAATAAGGGCCACGAGTGTCTATATGTTGCGGCTTATATAGTAGGAAGTGAAGTTCTTTTGAGGATGACCGGTGGTAATTTGCTTTACGAATCCTCGAAATATGGAGTGATGCTATTCCTGGTTTTAGGAATGTACTATAGCGGATTTTCAAAAAACGCAATACCTTTTTGGATTTATCTCTTATTGTTGCTGCCCGGAGTACTAATAGCCACAGAAACGTTAAACATGGACACTGATATTCGAAAAGCTATAGCATTTAATATTTCCGGTCCTGTTTGTCTTGGCATCGCATCCATATATTGTTATAATCGAAAAATTTTGGTGTCTCAAATCAACAATATATTATTAATGTTGGCATTACCTATTTTTTCTACTACAGTTTATTTAATTTTATTTACTCCTGATTTAAAAGACGTTTTGACAGGAACGGGATCGAATAATGCAACATCAGGTGGATTTGGACCTAACCAAGTGGCTACCGTATTAGGCATTGGTATGTTTGTGTTTTTCTCCAGATTACTTTTAGAATCTAAAACAAAATTAATGTTTATCATAAATTTGATAATACTATTTAATATCACCTATAGAGGACTGGTTACATTTTCCAGAGGCGGAATGTTAACCGGATTTATCATGATTTTAATTTTATTATTTTATTTATTTATAAAGACAAAGAGTTATGGACGATACAATCTCTATCGGCTTTTGATTTTCATGTCAATCGCTTTTTTTATGACTTGGGGCTATACTTCTAATCAAACGGGAGGGTTGATTGATAAACGGTACGCCAACCAAGATGCGGCGGGAAGAGTAAAAGAGAGCCAATTATCCGGTAGAGAAGAAATTTGGGATAGTGAAATAGATGATTTTTATGACCATCCTGTCTTTGGGATCGGTGTTGCTAAGGCGTTAGAGGTAAGAGAAGAAAAAACAGGCGGACAAGTTATAGCTTCGCATAGTGAAATTTCGAGAACACTCGCTGAACACGGAGCTATGGGAATTATAGCTCTTTTGATAGTATTATTTTGTCCTATTTTTTTATTTCTTGATAATCAGCAACATATATATATGTTTTGCTTTCTTATATTTTGGTTGCTAACAATTAATCATGCTGCAATGAGAATTGCTGCCTCAGCTTTTGTATATTCGTTATCGCTATTAAAAGTATATATGGATGAAGAACCTTCTTTACATAGGGAATAAATTATCCGACCATGGCTATACTTCAACTTCCATCGAAACATTAGGAACGTTTCTGGAAGGAGAAGGTTTTCATGTATACTACGCTTCCTCCAAAAAAAATAAAATCTTGAGAATGCTTGAGATGATACTTAAGACATTCACGTATGCTAAAAAAGTGGATTACGTTTTAATTGATACCTATAGCACCAAGAATTTTTGGTATGCTTTTATTATTTCCCAACTGTGTAGAATTTTAAATTTAAAATACATACCTAAACTTCACGGAGGTAATCTGCCTAGTAGAATCATGCGAAGCCAGTTTTTTTCAAAATTAATTTTTAAAAATGCACATATAAATATTGCTCCATCTTATTATTTGTTGGAAGCCTTTAAAAAAAGTGGGTATACTAATTTGAAATATATTCCCAATACCATTGAAATACAGCTGTATACTCCGTCACCAAAAGAATTTAAAGCGCCTAAAATACTCTGGGTAAGGTCATTTGCTAAAATTTATAATCCATTAATGGCAGTGAAAGTCTTCATCAAAATAAAAGATATTTTTCCAGACGCCAAAATTTGTATGGTTGGTCCAAAAAAAGATGATAGTCATGCAATGACTTTAAAATATGCCAAAAAAAATAAGGTTGAAGTTGTTGTTACGGGCAAGTTATCAAAAAAAGAATGGATTGAAGTATCAAAAGAATATAATGTTTTTATAAATACGACCCATTTTGATAATACCCCTATAAGTGTTATTGAAGCTATGGCTTTGGGCTTGCCGGTTGTATCAACAAATGTTGGTGGAATACCTTATTTATTGGAACATAATGTAAATGCACTTTTAGTAGCCGATGATGATATTGCCGGAATGATAAATCAAATTAATCGACTTTTTACAGAGCCGAATCTGGCACATACTTTATCGGAAAGAG
>JAYURX010000466.1:0-6348 GCA_043755965.1 Flavobacterium sp.
TGCTAAATTTACAATATCTTTTGGGTTGTAATAGTATGTTGGCACTTTTTCTCCGTCAACATCCGCTAAGACACTTTCCTTTTTTCTTCTGAATATCGATGAAAATTGGGTTTTTGCCAAAAAATAAAACTGTTCCCAAAGTGTATTCTTCGGCATAATCACAAAGGCCAATTTCCCTTTTTTGTAGAGAAGAGATGAAATGTTTTTAAAGAAATTTTCCAGTTCTGATTTTGGCAAGCAATTTAATCCGCCAAAATTGGAGAAGATTAAATCAAATTTCTGACCTTCAAAATTGGAAGCTATAGTTTTAATATCAGCCGTCACAAATTTTAAATTTTCAAAAGTTGCTTTGTTTTTTGCAGCCTCAATCATTTTTGGCGAAATATCCGTTGCGATGATAGTGAGGTTTTGTTTCGCCAGCCAAATGGCATCTTCTCCTGTTCCGCAATTGATCTCGAGTACGTTTTTAACAGAGGTTAATTGTTTTGAAAGTTCTTTGTAGACCATGTTTCTTTGCATTTTCCCAATTTCAGAATGGGTAAATGTGAGGTCATAGTTTGGAGCCGCTTTGTCAAAACTAGCTTCCATTTTGTTGCATTTTTTTTAGAAAAATGGTATCCAAAAAAGCACTTGGAATATAATATCCCAACTTCACAATTGATCTTAACTTCGCAATTGAAATCGTTGAAGGACTGGAAAGCAATTGTCTAAGGTTGTCCAAACCCTGATGCTTCCTGAATTCCTTATGGACAAACCTCTGCAGTTTTCGATAGTAATCTGACTTGTAGGTTCCGTGAAACATCATCTCAAAATCGTCTGAATCTTTCCAGTTAGATTTTAGCTTTAAATCGTCCTTTACTTTGTCATAAAATTTAGTTCCTGGCAGTGGATAGGAAACCGAAACCCCAATATTATCCGGCTTTAGTTCCTTAACCATTTCAATAGTTTTAGAAATGTCTTCCTGATTTTCGGTCAAATAGCCAAACTGCAGAAAGAACGCCACTTTGATTTTTTTTGATTTTAAAATTGCCGTAGCTTTATAAATTTGTTCAACCGTTGTGCCTTTGTCCATCGCATCCAGAATTTTCTGTGAAGCACTTTCGGCACCCACCCAAACTTCTTCCAAACCGGATTCTACCAGGCAGTCAATGGTATCTTCTTTCAGTATTAAATCAACGCGGCTTTGAATAAAATAGCTAATTTTCAGGTTTTCCTCTTTCAATTTTGCGTTAAATTCCTGAACCCAATTCGGCTTTAAGCCAAAAATATCGTCACACATCCAAAAACGTGTTACTCCAAAATTGGCTTTTAAAAAAGCAATTTCACTAACAATATATTCGGGTGAATGTGCATTGTAGCGATTGCCGTAAATGGGTTTCGCACACCAGTTACATTTATACGGGCAACCGCGAGTTGTGGCAATGTTTAAGGTAAAAGGTTGACCACTTTGTTTCCAGATTTTGCGATAACTTTCAATGTCAACTAAATCCCAGGCTGGTAAAGGAAATTCATCTAAAGCTTGTTGAACTTCTCTTTTTTTATTGACTTGAATAGTATCGTTTTTTCGAAAAACAATTCCCTGTAAATCATCAAAGCTTTTGTTTTCTACAAGCGATTTTAAAAGTTCTAAAAGTGTGATTTCGCCTTCGCCCTGTAAAATAAAATCAGCACCTTTTTCGATATACTCTTTGTAATGATCGGTAGAATCTGAACTGCAGACAATGACGGTACAATTGTGGTTTTTTCCGAATTTTATCATTTGAAAACAAGCCTCACGCATATTGGTGAGACACATTTTGGTCAAATAATTAAAGCCGTCATCATAAATGACAAGATAATTAGGTTTCGTGTTGTGTAAAACAGATTGAATTGATTTTGGGGAATCCAATAAATTGGTGTCAAAAAGAGAAACTTCAAAGCCATTTTTTCGCAATAAAGAAGCAGCATACAAAGTTCCCAAAGGTGGAAAAGGGTTTTTATTTCTCCATTGTTTTGGGTCAAGTTTGTAATAATAGGAATGCGAAAAAAGAATATTAGACATGTTCTCTTTGTAAAACTAAATTATACTTTGACTGAACTTCTTCAAGTTTTATATTCAAAGATAAGATAACTTTTTTTTGAAAGTTGGATGGATGGTGTTTTGAAACTGTTTTGGTTGTTTTGAGTGCAATTTTGAAATCTTCTTCGTTCATATAATGAAATTTGGATTTCCATTTTTTTAAGGTAATTACTTTGAGCACAGAATCAATTATAGTTCCAAATTTAGTATCAAAAGCGAACTCAATTAAACATGAAAAAACAGGTTTCCTTTTATCGGAAACAGTATCAATTTGAGGTTCAAACTTTGAAAAATAGTCATTTACCCATTTGTTACTTTTATAAAATTGCTCAAAAATGGTTTTGCCATGCATTGGAATTAAGGTTTTTAATTCGGTAGCAGTAAACCGATTTTTCTCCTCAATTTCCATTTGATCAGATGAGACGAAGTAATTTACACAAAAATATTTTCGGGAATCCAGCAGGAATATCTTTTTGTAAAGCATTAATAATGTTCTGCAAATCCATAATTTATTTGGCTTTGTTATGACAAAAAAGTCAATATCACTATTTTTATCATAATATTCTTTTGACAACGAACCCGAAATCCCAACCGCTTCAACATAAGGAAATTTCGCAATCAATTTCGCTTTTTGGTGCGCTTTTACAATTGCTTTTTTGGCTTGAAGATTTCCTCTTAGCCTTTTAATAACCGAATCTAAATCGCTTCCATACACATAAAACTCATCCACCTTGATAAGGATTTTTTCAGCAATCAGATGCTGAAGCTCTTTTTCTGTTTGTGAAATATCTACATAGTTAGTGTAACTATGTATTTCTTCATTTTTTAGAGGATATCTAAAAATAGAAAAATACAAAATGGTCTTTAGTGTTTCCAAAAGTCATAGCATTTTTTACAATTTAAAAGTAGTAAAAAATTCGATGCAAAATAGTGATTAAACGGTAGGTTTAACCTTTGTTTAACGGAAAAGATTTCAAATAATTGGCCAAATTGGCTTAAATGCCTAATGTGCCTCGAGCCAATCTTTTCCAAAGCCAAGTTCAACATCCAAAGGAACCGCCATAATAAAAGCATTTTCCATTTCGTGTTTAATTATGGGTTGAATTTTTTCCAATTCAGATAGATGAACATCAAAAACCAACTCATCATGAACCTGCAAAAGCATTTTTGATTTCCAGTTTTCTGAAGACAACTTTTTATAGATATTGATCATCGCAATTTTGATAATATCTGCAGCCGAACCCTGAATTGGTGCATTAACAGCATTTCGTTCAGCGCCGCTTCGTACCACTGCATTTGCCGAATTGATATCTTTCAAATATCTACGTCTTCCCAAAACCGTCTGCACATAGCCATTTTCACGGGCAAAATCGACTTGCTCCGACATATAGGATTTTAGCTTTGGATAGGTTTTGTAATAGGCATCAATTAATTCGGCACTTTCTTTTCTGGATAATGAAGTCTGGTTGCTCAACCCAAAAGCGGAAACCCCATAAATGATTCCGAAGTTAACCGTTTTCGCATTGCTACGTTGTTCTTTGGTCACTTCTTCCAATGCCACGTTGAATACTTTTGCGGCCGTACTTCTATGAATATCTTCGTTATTTTGGAATGCCTTTATCATGTTTTCTTCGCCCGACAATGCTGCGATAATTCTAAGTTCTATTTGAGAATAATCGGCAGAAAGCAAGGTGTAATTTTCATCACGCGCAATAAATGCTTTTCTGATTAATCTTCCCCGTTCGGTACGAATCGGAATGTTTTGCAGGTTTGGATTGTTTGAGCTCAAACGTCCGGTTGCGGCAACCGTTTGCATATAATCGGTGTGGACTCTCAGCGTTTTTTTATCAACCTGATTTGGCAATGCATCAATATAAGTACTTTGCAGTTTTACCATTTGACGCCATTCCAAAATGTCTTTTACGATTTGATGCTCGTGGAAATAACTTAAAACTTCCTCGCCTGTCGCGTATTGTCCCGTTTTTGTTTTCTTTATTTTGGCACCTCCGATTTTCAATTTGTCGAATAAGACTTCACCAAGTTGTTTCGGCGAAGCCAGGTTAAATTTTTCGCCAGCGGTTTCGTATATTTTTTGTTCCAATTCGCTACTTTCCTTGGCCATTTCGACTGACATTTTCTTTAAGTAATTTTCATCAAGATTGATGCCTTCCATTTCCATTGCGGCCAAAACCGGAATCAGTGGAATCTCGATTTCCTCGAATAGTTTCTTGGTTTCGGCTTTGTCCAGAATCGGGCTAAAAACTTCTTTTAATTGTAGTGTGATATCAGCATCTTCGGCAGCGTATTCCTTTATTGCTTCCAAAGGAACATCACGCATGGATAGTTGCCCTTTCCCTTTTTTCCCAATCAGGGTTTCGATGGATTTAGGAGAATATTTCAGATACGTTTCTGATAAAACATCCATATTATGACGCATATCCGGATTAATCAGATAATGCGCAATCATCGTGTCGAATAATTTTCCTTTGATTTTAATTCCGTATTTCGACAGGACTTTTAAATCATATTTGACGTTTTGCCCAATCTTTTCAATGGTTTCGCTTTCGAAAAAAGGCTTGAATTTTTCAACCAAAGCAAGAGCTTCGTCTTGATTCTCAGAAACCGGAACATAAAATGCTTTTCCTTTTTCAAACGAAAATGACATTCCGACCAATTCGGCATTCAAGGCATCTATTCCGGTGGTTTCGGTATCAAAACAAACCGAAGTCTGATTCATTAGGTTTTGCAAAAACAATTTTGTCCCTAATTCGCCTTGTATAATGGTATAATTATGATCTGTATTTTCTAAGGTTGCATAATACGAATTTGGCTTTGGCTCGTCGCTTTCTTCATCTGAAAATCCAAATAAATCAAATTGGTTTTCATTTTTTGGGGCCGATTTTTTGGCTGGTTTTGGCGTTTCACCGGGAATTTGGGTATCATTGCCACTGGTGTCGATTTCATCATATTCTTTTCCGGTGCCGAAAAACTTGTCAAACTGTGCTTTAAGCTGACGGAATTCCAATTCCATAAAGAGTGCATCGGTTTTTTCAACGTCGGGCTTTGACAGCTCGAAATCTTTGGCATTAAAAGTCACATTGCAATCCAGAATAATACGCGCCAGTTTTTTGGATAAAATTCCGAGCTCTTTATTGGCTTCTATCTTCTCTTTCATTGCGCCTTTCAGCTTATCCGTATTTGCCAAAAGATTCTCCATAGAACCAAATTCTTTTAATAATTTTTTGGCGGTTACTTCACCAACGCCAGGCAATCCCGGAATGTTATCGGCAGCATCGCCCATCATCCCCAGGAAATCAATTACCTGTTCCGGTCTTTCTATTTCAAATTTGGCTAATACTTCCGGTATTCCCCAAATCTCAATATCATTCCCCAAACGTGCCGGTTTGTACATAAAAATATTTTCGGAAACCAATTGGGCAAAATCCTTATCGGGTGTAACCATAAAAACCTGAAAGTCTTCTTTTTCTGCCTGCTTTGCTATCGTTCCAATTAAGTCGTCTGCCTCACAACCTGCCAATTCAATAATCGGAATATGCATCGCTCTCAACAACTGCTGAATATAAGGAACCGCTATTTTTATCGCTTCCGGAGTTTCATCACGATGTGCCTTGTATTCCTGATACAATTCGTAGCGGTAATCGCTACCGCCTTTATCAAAAGCTACTGCCAAATGATCGGGTTTTTCACGTTTGATAACATCCATTAGTGAATTCATAAATCCGATAATGGCAGAAGTATCCATTCCTTTAGAGTTGATACGGGGATTTTTTATAAAGGCATAGTATCCACGGAAAATTAAGGCATAAGCATCGAGAAGGAAAAGGCGTTTTTGTGACATATATTTAAAAAGATTAGAATCTGACACGAGCGCAGCGAACTGACGCAGTAAATAAATTCAGATTGAAGTGTAAAAATAGCTAAAGTTTCAAATAAGAACATTAGTTTTTAAACAGAAATTAAACCATTGTTAAAATAAGTTTAACAACCATAATTCCTATTGACTTTCTTTGTTAATTTGTTAAAAATTAAAAAAATGGCTTTTCGCTTAATAATTCTTTTCGTAATCATTGCCATAGTTGAACTTTATGCGTTTCAGGCTATAAAAACGATTACTAAATCCAAAGGGATTTTGATTGCCTATGTTGTAATTTCTGTCGCAGCGATAGTATTTATTACTTATGAGATTATGAAGTTTGACAGAAGCATTGGGCAAACCAGGATTACTTTAATCACGTTAGGATTACTGCTTTTAGTTTTGCTTCCAAAAA
>JAYURX010000467.1:0-6337 GCA_043755965.1 Flavobacterium sp.
GAAGTCCGTAAAAAAATGGAAGAAGCCGAAGAACGGTCGAGACTCGCAGGAGAGATTGCCCATATAGCCACCTGGGACCTCGACCTTCAGACACATACCCTGATTCACTCGGAAAGTCTTGCAACCATCTTCGGGCATCATAACAGGATAAAGCTGAGCTATCAGGAACTCTTGGGCCAACTAAATCAGGACGACCTGGTTAACATTGTCGATAAAGCCTTCGAGCTTGCCATGCGGACAGGGATTTATAAATATGAGGCACGTTTCACTAAGCAAAATGGTGACACGGGCTGGATAAGATCACATGGGAAGATATTCTTTGATGCCAACGATGAACCTTTAAAAATAATAGGAAAACTTATAGAGATAACTGAAGAAATAAACCGAAGGGAAGTTTTGATGAAGAGCGAATCGAAATTCAGGTTGCTTGCCGATTCGATGCCGCAGCTTATCTGGACAGCCGATGCACTGGGAAACCAGAATTACTATAACCTTTCCGCCTTTAGCTATACCGGAATGACCACCTTTTCTATAAAAGAGGCAGACTGGCTAACGCTTGTCCATCCCAGTGATAGGGAAGAGTATAAGGATAAATGGAATAAAGCTCTGGCAACCGGTGCCGACTTTTTATTTGAGCATCGATTACTCCGGCATGACGGACAACATAGATGGCAGCTTAGCCATGCCATTGCCCAGAAGGATATAAAGGGAAATATACAAATGTGGGTTGGCACAAGCACCGATATACAACAACAGAAGACGTTTACGGAAGAATTGGAAAAACAGGTACAAGAGCGTACTGCCGAATTGCAAAGTACTAATATAAATCTGGTAAAGATGAATATTGAATTACAGTCCTTTGTCTATGTTTCTAGTCATGACTTGCAGGAACCACTTCGAAAGATACAAACGTTCATCAGCAGGATGATGGAGACTGAGCAAATGAAGTTTACCACAAATGCCAAAGAATATTTCGAGAGGATTAATTTGGCTGCTAAAAGGATGCAATCTTTGATACAGGACCTTTTAGAATATGCCAAAACTAATCTAACAGATAAGGTATTTATCCTTAAGAACCTACAGGAACTCGCAGAAGAAGTAAAAGAAGATTACAGTGAATTAATACTGGAGACGAACGCTGTCGTAACCATTCATAATTTATGTGAGGCAAAGGTGATTCCTTTTCAGTTCAGGCAACTTTTATATAACCTGTTAGGAAATGCGTTAAAATTCTCCAAGCCGGGTATTGCGCCGCATGTAATAATAAAAGGGAGTCACATACAAGGGCAACGCATTAAAGATTTGGGAGCCAACCCGGAGTCCAATTACTGCCATATATGTATATCAGATAATGGCATCGGTTTTGGCATGGAATATAAAGAACGAATTTTTGAAGTGTTCCAGCGTTTGCATAGCAAGGCAGCCTATTCGGGAACAGGGATTGGCTTGGCAATCGTAAAAAAGATTGTAGAAAATCACAGCGGAATAATAACCGCAAAAGGAGTCTTAAATGAAGGAGCCATCTTTGATATTTATATACCTGAGCTATAATCGCTGACAAAGTAACTAGAAAACACTCTTAATCACATAGGTTACAATTCCCCATATCATAAGCTTGTTATCTTCGGTAACTGTTATGGGCTGGAAATCCTTATTTTCCGGCATCAGATAAAGACAGTCTTTTTCAATCTTAATGCGTTTTACCGTGAATTCGCCATCGATACAACAAACCGCTATTTTGCCATTGCGTGGCTCCAGGCTTCTATCGATAACCATAATATCGCCATCATCAATACCCGCACCGGTCATTGAACTGCCATCGGCTTTTGCATAAAAAGTAGCTTTTGGATTTTTTACTAATACCTTATCGAGGCTGATTTTGGCTTCATTAAAGTCGGTTGCAGGCGATGGAAATCCTGCCTTGATGCCACCTTCAAAATACGGAAGCTCAAGCTCATTCTCTAAATCGGGAATAAAGAATGTGATTTTATTTTGTTTCAACATAGTTACGTCAATTCGAGTGTTTCGACTTGTCGAAATGTATCGAGAATCTTTATATGAGGCTTCTCGATACATTTTTGGCTAAGCCTATTTATCTTCCTGAAGCAATCCTTCGAGCCAAAAATACTCGAAGTGACGAGGTATTTTACCGGCATTTGATTTTCAGTATTTCGTTAAACTCGGTGGTGCATCGTTCCGACAGGAAATTTTGGTTCATAATCCAGGTGTGTTGTAAATCCTGATTTCCCAACCGTATTTTGCGCTCGCCTGTTTTTTTATAATAATCATCCATCACTTTCATCAATTTAAGGTGCTTTGGGTTTTCTTCTTCAAAAAGATGCAGCTGTTTTTTATTTTCGGGCATGAGTCCCGTTACGATTACACCTGCCTTTAAGTAAGTTTCTCCGGGTTGATAGAGCTTCTTCAACAATGAAACGGCAGCACCGCTAATCGTAAGGCTTGAATTGCTGGCAAATGGCAATGTTTCCATCTGGCTAAAGTAATAACGTTCGTTAGCCGCGTTATGGCGATCTTTAACCAAAAGTACAATCACGTTGTGGCAACAGGAATTTTGCTTTCGCAATTTTTCGGCACAAACCGTAGCGAAAGTGGAGATTCGTTCCTTGATATCACTGATGTCAGACATTTTCTTTTTGAAAGTTCGTGTGATAGCAATGCTTTTTTTGTCTTCCAAAGGATTGTCCAGTTTCAACACCGATTTGCCTTCGAGTTCCATTTTTAACCGAAGCCCAATTACGCCCATTACAGTCTTGATAAAGCTTTCATGTTGAGGTAATGTAAAATCGTAAGCGGTATGGATGTTCTTGTCTTTCATTTTCTTTTTTAACCGAAACCCAATGCCCCAAACATCTTCAATCTTGGTCCATTTCAAGGCTTTGATTCGCTTTTCTTCACTATCGATAACATAAACACCTTGGGTTTGTGTGGGAAATTTTCGGGAAATTTTATTCGCCACTTTAGACAGTGCTTTGGTTTCGGCAAAACCAACGCAAACCGGAATGCTCAACCATTGTAACAGGCGGTTTTTCATTTGTATTCCATACTTGTGAAAATCAGTGACCTTTACACCATCAAAATTCACAAAGGCCTCATCAATGCTGTATTCTTCAATATTTGGGGTGAAATCCCGAAGTATGTCCATCACACGCTGGCTCATATCGCCGTACAAAGGATAATTGGAAGAAAAAGCGAGGATATTTTTTTGCTTTAACACATCGCGTACCTTAAACTCGGGTACGCCCATCGGGATGCCTAAAGCTTTCGCTTCATCACTGCGCGAAATAATGCAGCCGTCGTTATTGGACAAAACGACAATGGGTTTCCCGTTAAGCTGTGGCTGGAAAACACGTTCGCAGGAAGCGTAAAAATTATTACAATCAACTAAAGCATACATGGTGTAAATTTACGCAATAGCCGACTATTTTTTGCCGCTGTTGATAACTAAAAAACTCATCCAAATGAATCTTGATGGGTTTCTGTGTATTTTTTTTTTGGCATGGTAAGGAATTATTTGTAAAATAATTGCTATTTTAGTTGAGCGGATTTACGACGACAATTCGCGTTATGGTACTATCTCAAACACCTAAACTAAAACAAGATGCTCGAAAAATTATACAATCTGCCAACCCCATTTCAAATTATTAGCGATCCCGTATCCCTTATTGTTATTAGTATATTCGCTTGCCTGTTACTTGCGGAGGAATTATTCCCCGGCAGGCCTTTACCCCAAATTCGGTATTGGAAAATTAAAGGCATTGGTGTGTTTGTTATCTATTTTTTCCTTTCCTCTTATCTCCCGTTACTATGGAATGAATACTTTGCGAAGTATCAAATTACTAATCTGTCTTTATTAGGTGATTATTGGGGCGCTTTGGTTGCCTTATTGGTTTATGAACTAGGCGTTTATTTCTGGCATCGTTCAATGCATAACAGTAACCTGCTGTGGAGGGTTTTTCATCAAATGCATCACAGTGCGGAACGGGTCGACACCTATGGTGCTTTCTTCTTTAGCCCAATGGATATGATAGGTTTTACTTTTCTTACCAGTCTCGCAATGGTATGGATTGGCTTTACGGCGCAGGCAACTATTTATGCTATTTATGGCGCCACATTCTTAGCGGTTATTCAACATGCCAATATCAAAACGCCGCAGTGGATGGGTTATATTTTTCAGCGCCCGGAATCTCATTCACTGCATCACGAAAAAGGAGTCCATGCGTATAATTATTCTGACCTTCCTATATTTGATATTATATTTGGAACGTTCCGTAACCCTAAAGATTTTGTTGCCGAAACAGGATTTTATCATGGTGCCTCATTTAGGATTGGGAAAATGATTCTCTTTAAGGATATTAATAAAGACCAAAATTAGCCGCTATGAAATGGATATTCCTGTTACCAATACTATTATTGTTTTCCTGTAAAAAGCAGGAAGTAGTACAAACTAATGATGTTTTAAAAACTAGCGATACGCTTCATCTGCCAAATAAGACTCCGTCAGACACCGTAACTTCAGAAAAATACTTTAATGAACGTTTTAGGGAAGTAACGGTAGAAAAAGTAGGGGACAATAAATATCGGGTAAGAGGTCAAGGCCAAATTTTTGAAGCGAATTTTAGCTGGATAATTGAAGATGGGCATAATGAATTGTATAAGGGCTTTCAAATGACTGACGCCGGAGCTCCGGAATGGGGCAAATTTGACTTCACGATTGATGCACAGAAAGAGGAAGCAAACTCGACTTTAACGCTGATTTTATTCGAAGTAAGTGCAAAAGATGGTAGCCGCCAATACGAGTTACCAATAGCTTTATATTAATACTTACTTAACGCCAACGTCTTCCAGTTCTTCTAAAACAGCGGCTTTATCTGAAGGTTTATTAATTGGTAATGTAAAATAAAAAGAAGATCCTTTACCTACTTCACTTTCAACCCATATATGGCCATTATTTTTTTCTAAAAAACCTTTTACCAGTAGTAGACCAATGCCGGCTCCTTTGTTTTCTTCTACTGCTTTAGAAAGCGATTTTACCTGAGGAGCAAAAAGTTTATCCCTTATTTCTTTCGACATGCCACTACCGGTATCCTTTATTTCTACTATCATCATATCCTCACTTTGCTTCGCTGATAAAGTAATTTTTCCTCCGCTATGCGAATGTTTTATAGCATTGGACACTATATTTTGAAGGATAGAAAGCAACATTTTCTCATCGGCAAAAACACTTGAATTTTCTTCTATTTCACTATGAAGATTTATTGTGTTTATGGCAGCGGTTTCTTTTAATGATTCAAAAACTTTTTTTACATAATGTATAAGTTCAATTTTAGCGGGAACAAACGCTTCGGCAGCATATTTTATCCTTGCCCATTCAACCAGATAATCCAACATATCCAATTCATTTACAGTTGCATTGTAAAATTCCTGCAACAAATCTTTTGCTAACTCAGGTTCGATTGTTTCGAAATTTGATTTCAAATAGTCAGCACCTTGAATAATACCTGCAAGCGGACTTCTTAAATCGTGAGATAAAATGGCAAGAACATTTTCTTTATGGGTGTTGAGATCTTCGAGTTCTTTTGCATATTTTTTTATAGCGTCTTCCGATGCTTTTCTGGAAGTGATGTCACGCAATATTTTTACATATCCTATCACTTCACCATCTGTGTTTTTTAATGGAAATACCAAGCCATCTGCATAAAATGTTTTCCCATCCTTACACAAATGCCATCTTATATCTAGAGATCTTCCCTCTTTTAAGGCAATATCTATTTCTTCCTGCGGTATACCATCTTCTTTATCTTCTTTCGTAAATAAGGTTTCAAATGGCTTTCCTATAATCTCATCGGTAGCATATTGAAATATTTTTGTCGCACCCGAATTCCAACTGTTTATATTCAAATCTTTATCTAATGTAAAAATGGAATAATCCTGTAAACTATCAATTATTTGGCTGTAAAATTCTGCACTAGGTACGTATTGCTCCTTGTGAACTTTGATTACTTCTTCCATGATTATATCTTTTGTAAGTTATTAGATTCCAGTATAGAATCATCACAAATATGTGTTTTAAATTGTCAAATGCGTTATACTATTTTTTTTATTTGTTGTATTATATCATGATAATCATAAACTTAACACAAAAACTACGGTTTACTTAGCAGATGGTTTACCTTTAAAAAAAAGTAAAAATATGTCAGATAAAAACAAAAAGTTGTTCGGAGTTTGGATGGATTCCCACAACGCAACAATCGTAGGAAAAGAAGATACGGAAAACAAAGAATTCATAATTCTCGGACACGTTAAAAATGCCGGACCT
>JAYURX010000468.1:0-2715 GCA_043755965.1 Flavobacterium sp.
CCCATTTTTTGGAGCGCTTTATAAACTATAGTTAGCGTGTTATTCTTTAATGAACTTTTGAGCATAGCTTTTACCTGCTGTATCGGAAATAGATAAAATATAAGTTCCTGTTGCTAATTTCTCAACATTAATAGGTTGAGTTACATCCTTTGTTGTAAGCACTACTTTACCAGTCAAGTCATACACTAAAGCTGATTTAAGCGTCACGTTTAGATTATCTTGTAACTGAATATTAAGAATATTTTTTGCAGGATTTGGATAAACTGAGAATACCCCATTGTTGAATGAATTAATTGCTAATGTTGAACCTTCAACTACTAAAAGATTTTGATTTGGATTTACATTATTAATGATATCAATAATTCCGGATGGCCATCTTATAACTATTTGATTAATAGTTGTTGCTTGTCCAATTCCGAAATGCGCACTTAAAGTGCTCATGTTTCTAAATCCTGTTCCACTCTGTACATATCTGATTTGTTGTCCCCAAGAACCAAGAATTTCAACTCTTGCACCAATTCCGTTTCTGTTGCTTTGAATCCCTTGTAAATTAACATTCAGCCATTTATTAGTGTTACCATTGTTAAATAAAACATTGGTTCCATTTTGAATGTCTAAAAATCCGTCGTTGTTTAAATCACCAATTGGTCTATTGTAGGCAGACATATTGTACGCATTTGGATTAGGAGTAAAGTGAAAATCGCCATCGCCAAACATAATATTACTACCTGATCCCAATACATCTAAAAATCCATCATTGTCAAAATCCTGCGCTACATATTCCCTTCCTAAAAAATAATTGGTATCATAGCCGGAACCGGCAGTTAAACTTGTAAATGTTCCGTCTCCATTATTTTTTTTAACATTTGTATATCCATTTGATGAGGAATTTACACCGACAATAACGTCCATCCATCCATCATTATTAAAATCACCACAAGCTCCGGACCACGTTTGTTCCGGGTTTGCCATGTTTGCTGCTGCCGCTACATTTGTATAGGTGCCATCTCCATTGTTTCTGTGCAATTGGTCAATGTTACCTCCAACGCCAGAACCACCTTGCCCGCATTTTGCCAAATACATATCCACATCACCATCATTATCATAATCAAACCAATTAGAAGCATAATTTCCACCAGTGGCAAAATCACCAATTCCACCCTGAATATGATTTAAATTGGTTCCATCGTTAATATAATATCGGTTTGGAGCATTATCATCACAGGCAAAAGCATCAAGCTTCCCGTCATTATTTATATCTACAAAGTTTGTTCTTTGCACCAAATAATTTTGTGTTTTTCTATCTGTTGTATACCCGGTTCCATTGCTATTAGCTTTTAAAAACACAACGCCACTTCCCGAACCATAAATTAAGTCATTGAATCCATTATTGTCATAGTCGCCAGCGGCAATACTCCATGACGGCAATACGGTTGTATTGGTAACTGGGTATGTTGTTGAAGTAAAAGTGCCACCTTCATGCTGATAGGTAATTACAAATTCCGTTGTAGACAAAGCAGAGACAATATCATCCAGATAATCACCATTCATATCAGCAATACAATTGTAATAGCCTCCGGTTATACCTGCAACAGCCTGAGTGGTAAATGATAATCTATCTGGGCCAGGAGCCGCTCCTTCTATCACTGTAAAATCAAAAGTTGACGAACTATATCTATTGTCAAAAGCAATTGTATAGGTTGTTCCTGTTGTTGCAGCAAAAGTTAGTTGTGAAGAATTAGTCCCATTGTAATCATCATTTGAGCCAACACAAACCAATGCACTACAATCCCCTGAATATACTATTAAACGAGTGTCCCTATTGTTGTTTTGAGGTAAAAAAGTAGAAATAACTACATACATATTTTGCGCAGCAGTAAATTTGTACCATTTACCTTTAGCCGCTGCTCCATTTCCTATACCACACAATAGCGTTGGAGCAACACCGTTTTCACCGGTAAATGATGGCGCTGTTGTTGTAGAATTCATCGCAACGGTTACTGCAGTAGCACAACTTGTTTGGGCAACAGCCAATGATAGGCTAAAAAACAAAACAAGACTAAATGTAATTTTTTTCATAAAATGCTTTTTGTTAAATTATTTTGAAACGTTAATTGCAAGTTTGGGTTAATGATGAAATGTATTGTTCTAAAAGAGCTACACCTTCATCATGAACAATAGTTCTTCCTAATAAAGGCATTCTTTGACTTTCATCATTTGACGTTAATCGATAATGCAAAATAGATTTACTAAAATTTCCGGGAGTAATTACTTTCTGTAAAGTTGGACTTATCTCTTCATCGGCAACTAAACAGATACCAATATTGGTATCAGTGTCAGTTTGGCTAAACGGAAATCGAACGGGTCTATAATAACAACGGGCTTCATCCTGATGACAATGTGCACAATTTACATCTAAATAGGAGCGTAGTCTTAAATCCAATGGCTGCGTGACATCATGATAATCTACAGTTGAAGCAATAGAAGAAGGAAAACTGTCTAAATAACCCTGGTCAACTAATTTTTGTAATATCTTCTTACTTACATTACCATAAGTATAATTGTGATTTAAATTTTGGGGTTTAACACCGATTGGTATGGGTATTTCATTAATTTTATGACAGGCAAAACACTCAGCATCTGATGGAATCCTATAGTCTGTGGTTATGGTCTCACCACTCGGTTTTGTAAACGTAATGGTTTGAGTACTTCCAT
>JAYURX010000469.1:0-6326 GCA_043755965.1 Flavobacterium sp.
GAGGTTTTAGAAATCATGATTGACGGACTTTTCGGAACGCATAGAATATTTTCCTTTATGGGGGGATTTTATGGATTTCTGATTGGTTCGTTTGAAATATTGGCGGTTTTAGTTCTAGTTGCCGTAATTGTTTTCTGGATTCGAAGAAATATCATCCGACTGAAACGTTTTGCAAGTTCCGATTTGAAAGGCGCGCCTAAAAGAGATGCTGATATCATTTTGTATTTTGAAGTGGTTTTAATGTCGTTATTCCTGATTATGAACGCTTTTGATTTGCATTTCCAAGCAATGAATTCAGGGAATATCATTTCAAGATATTTATCGCCTTCGCCAGAAACATTTTCTCTTGTAACTGTTGAAATCATTGAAAGAGTCGCTTGGTGGTTCCACATTATCGGTATTTTTATTTTCCTAAATTATTTATATTATTCAAAACACCTTCATATTCTTTTGGCTTTCCCAAATACGTATTTTGCTGATTTGAATCCGAAAGGACAATTCGACAACCTGGAAAGTGTTACCAGAGAAGTAAAACTAATGATGGATCCCAATGCCGATCCATTTGCAGCGCAGCCTGTAGATGAAAATGCGGTTCCACAAAAATTTGGTGCTTCTGATGTGCAGGATTTGAATTGGGTTCAATTGCTTAATGCGTATACCTGTACCGAATGTGGACGTTGTACTTCTGTTTGTCCGGCAAACCTAACCGGTAAAAAATTATCGCCACGTAAAATCATGATGGATACACGTGACAGAATGGAAGAAGTGGGAAGAAATATTGAGACCAACAAAGGTGTTTTTGTGCCAGATAATAAAGCATTGCTGAATGATTATATTACGCCGGAAGAACTTTGGGCTTGTACGTCTTGCAACGCTTGTGTGGAAGAATGTCCGGTAAATATAAGTCCATTGTCAATTATCATGGATATGAGACGCTATCTGGTAATGGAACAAAGTGCGGCGCCACAATCGTTGAATGCAATGATGACCAATATTGAGAATAATGGCGCACCATGGCAATACAACCAACAGGACAGATTAAACTGGAAAAATGAATAATTGATTTGATTTTTATCAAATCTGAATTAGGATGCGATTCATCGCATCCACAAAAAAAAATAAAAACAAATTACCATAAACGTGAGACTTGGGAATTTGTCAAATGAATGTGAAATAATAAAAAGTAAAAAAATGAAAGCGGAAGACATTGACAAAAACTTGCAAAGTATTACCCAAAACGGACAACATTTAAGTCCGATTTTACCAGAAGGGATTAAGAACTATTTAATCGATATTGACGGAACTGTTTGTGACGATATTCCAAACGAAGAGCCGGAAAGGATGCTGACTGCAGATGTTTATCCCGATGCATTGGTAACCTTAAACAAATGGTATGACGAAGGCCATATTATATTTTTCTTTACTTCAAGAACAGAAGCACATAGAGAATATACTGAGATTTGGTTGAAAAAACACGGTTTCAAATACCACGGAATTTTATTTGGGAAACCACGCGGTGGAAATTACCACTGGATTGACAATCACTTAGTGAAAGCTACACGTTACAGAGGAAAATTTACCGATTTGGTTGATAAGGAAGTAACCATTCAGGTGTTCGATGATGAACACCATGAATAGTAATTTTAGGTAATAGAATTTAGATTTCAGATTTTTTTTTTGGAATTTGGAATTTTTAATTTGGAATTTTATGAGTGAAGTATTAAATGTGCCCACCATGGCAGAAATGATGGCTCAAGGCAAGCAACCCGAAGTATTGTTTTGGGTTGGTTGTGCCGGTAGTTTTGATGACAGGGCAAAGAAAATCACCAAGGCATTTGTGCGTATTTTAAATCGTGCGAATGTGGAGTTTGCTGTTTTGGGTACAGAAGAAAGCTGTACCGGTGATCCGGCTAAACGCGCTGGTAATGAATTTTTGTTTCAGATGCAGGCGATGATGAACATTGAAGTCCTGAATGCCTACGAAGCTAAAAAAATAGTAACTGCCTGTCCGCATTGTTTTAATACACTGAAAAACGAATATCCCGAGTTAGGCGGAAAATATGAAGTAATTCATCATACGGAATTCTTAAAACAACTCTTAGATTCAGGAAGGTTAACCATTGAAGGCGGACAATTTAAAGGCAAACGGATTACGTTTCACGATCCATGTTATCTTGGAAGAGCCAACAATGTGTACGAAGCGCCAAGGGATTTAATCCAAAAATTGGATGCCGAACTGGTAGAAATGAAACGCTCACGCGCTAATGGTTTATGTTGCGGCGCCGGTGGAGCACAAATGTTCAAGGAACCGGAACCGGGATTCAAAGACATCAACGTGGAAAGAACAGAAGACGCCATGGAAACCCAACCGGAAATTATTGCGGCAGCCTGCCCATTTTGCAACACCATGATGACTGATGGTGTAAAAGCCAAAGAACAGGAAGCCAATGTTAAAGTAATGGACATAGCAGAACTGATAGCTAATGCCCAGGATTTATAAAAGTTTGATGAATAAATTTGTTCTTTGTTTTCTTTTTTTAGCGCCACAGCTTTTTGCTCAACAATCCAATAACACGGATATTGATACAACTGCAGTTGAAAAGAAACTAGATTTTAAATATCAACAATTAATAATCCCTGCTGTTTGTATTGGTTATGGAATTATAGGTCTTGAAAGCGGTCAGATTAAAGGATTCAATGCCGGACTGAGCGCAGAAGTGACTGAGGACATAGATGATAAAACGAGTATTGATGATTTTTCCCAATATGTGCCAATGGTTTCAATTTATGGATTATCGGCGTTGGGAGTAAAAAGCAAAAACAGTACTAAAGATAAAACCATTATTTTGGCAACGTCCTACCTTTTAATGGGATTGACGGTAAACGCTTTTAAGAAGACGGCATCAGTAGAAAGACCAGATGGAAGCAGCCTGAATTCATTTCCTTCAGGTCATACGGCAACTGCTTTTATGGGAGCTGAAATGATGTATCAGGAATATAAGGACGTATCGGTTTGGTATGGAGTATCAGGCTTCGTTGTGGCTGCAGGTACCGGAGCTTTCCGGCTGTACAATAATAAACATTGGCTTTCAGATGTGGTAGCCGGTGCCGGAATAGGGATACTAAGTGCTAAAGCGGGTTATTGGTTATATCCTTATACCAGCAAATTGTTTGCAAAAAAGAATTCTAAAAATACTAAAACCGTAATGATTCCGTTTTATGATGGTAACATTGCTAGTTTTGGTTTTGTAAAAACATTTTAATTAAGATTATGTATATCCCTTTTGAAGATTTACCCGAAGACTCGAAAATTTGGATTTACCAATCCAATAGAAAATTTTCAGATGATGAGATGACTGAAATCGAAAATGATTTGAAAGCATTTGTCGAAAACTGGTCAGCGCACGGAACAGGATTGGAAGCTTCTTACCTCTTGAAATACAATCGTTTTATAATTTTTGCTGTCAATCAGGAAGTGCAACAGGCAACAGGCTGCTCTATAGATTCTTCTGTGAGTTTTATTCAAAATTTAGAACAAAAGTATCAGGTTGATTTGTTGGATAAAATGAATGTAACGTTTAAAAACGGAGATCATATTGCTCATAAATCTTTGATTGATTTTAAACGAATGGCTAAAGAAAAAGCCGTGACTGCCAACACTATTGTTTTTAACAATTTGGTAAATAGTATCGAAGAATTTAATGAAAATTGGGAAGTTCCTGCCGGCGATAGCTGGCACAGTCGTTTCTTTTAAGCCCTAAATTCTATGAAAAGGTTTTTATTCAGTATAGGTTTATGCACAGGATTACTATTTTTGATTACGAATTGTTCGTCATCTAAAGTCGGCAAACCATTGCCTGCGGGTATTCCTAAACCTGAAGTTATCGTCAATCAACAAATTGAACCCGATAACGAAACCTACATTCCAATTCCTAAAACCGACCGAAAGAATTTTTTTCCCGAAACAGCCCTCGAAATACATTGGGTAGATAGTGTTTACAATCAAATGACTTTTGATGAAAAAGTGGGGCAACTGTTCATGGTTGCTGCCTATTCCAATAAAGATACCATACACACCAACGCTGTTGAAAAACTGGTACGCGATTATAAAATTGGTGGGCTCATCTTTTTTCAGGGCGGACCAATGCGTCAGGCGCGGCTGACCAACAAATACCAATCCATGGCGAAAGTGCCTATGTTTATTGGGATTGATGCCGAATGGGGTTTGAGCATGCGAATAGATTCTACCTTCCGATATCCTTTTAATATGACTTTGGGCGCTATCAAGGATTTAAAATTGGTTGAAAAAGTAGGTGTAAGCCTGGCAAAGGAAAGTAAAAGAATGGGAATCCATTTCAATTTTGCCCCGGTTTTAGATATCAATACCAATCCCAGAAACCCAATCATAGGATACCGTTCTTTTGGTGAAAACAAAATAAATGTAACCGAACACGCTATAGCGCTAATGAAAGGTGCACAAGGTCAAGGAGTTTTCGCTACAGGGAAACATTTTCCCGGACACGGAGATACTGAAACCGATTCTCACAGCACATTGCCTGTGGTCAATGCATCTTTGGATCATTTGCAAAAAGTAGAGTTGTATCCGTATAAACGCATGTTTGACGAAGGTTTGGTTTCGGTAATGGTCGCCCATTTGAATGTGCCAAGTTTAGAACCGAGAGAAGGATATCCAACCTCTATTTCCTATGATGTTGTTACCAAATTGCTTAAAAAAGAATTGGGCTTTGACGGATTGATTTTCACAGATGCCTTAAATATGAAAGGCGCCAGTAATTTCAGAAAGCCAGGTGATATTGATTTGGAAGCGTTTATGGCCGGTAATGACATTCTGCTTTTTGCAGAAAATGTTCCGCTTGCTGCAGAGAAAATATGTGTGGCCTATCAGGACAGCCTTATTTCATATGCAAGATTAACACAATCGGTGAAGAAGATTTTGGGTTATAAATTTAAAGCGGGTTTGAACAAATATAAACCTATTGAAGGCATCAATCTGTATAATGATTTGAATCCGAAATCAAATGAATCCCTGCAATATGAATTGTATGAAAATGCGGTTACCGTTGTAAAAAATGATGGCAACATTCTGCCGATTAAAAATCTGAATCAAAAAATAGCCTACGTAAAATTGGGTGATGACACCAACAGTTCTTTCGTCACTACTTTAAAGAAATACACCGAAGTCACTGAAGTTTCAGAAACCAATATCGATACGTTAATGACAAAATTAACCGATTTTGAAACGGTAATTATTGGGTATCACAAATCGGATAAATCCTGGTGGAAATCGCCTGAGTTAACAGTGCCCGAATTGCAGATTATTGATTCGATTGCCTCTAAAAAGAAAGTCATTATTGATTGTTTTGCCAAACCTTATTCCTTATCACGAATTTTGAATTTTAATGAAATACCAGGCGTAATTGTTTCGTATCAAAATGGTGATATTGCTCAGCAAGTTTCAGCCGAATTAATATTTGGAGCAATTGATGCCAAAGGATTGCTTCCGGTTTCTATCAATAGTTTATACAAGGCTGGAGACGGAATCACAACCCAAAAACTTAATCGCCTAGGCTTTTCAACTCCTGAAAGAGTAGGAATGAGTTCAGAGAAACTAAAGCAGATTGAAACCTATGCCCAAAAAGCGATTGATGGAAAGATGACGCCGGGTATGCAGATTTTGGTAGCGAGGAAAGGAAAAGTTATCTATCAAAAATCTTTTGGAAAACAAACCTATGAAGGTGATGTGAAAGTCAAGAACAGCGATTTATACGATGTAGCATCGGTAACCAAAATGGTGGCCACACTGCCAAATGTAATGCAGGTTTATGACCAAAAGAAAGTGGCACTTGAAACTACTCTGGGTGAAATGTTGCCAATGTTTAGAGGTTCAAACAAGCAACAAATTACTTTTAAGGAATTGTTGTCCCACTATGGCAGAATGCAGGCGTGGATACCTTTTTACACAGCTACCTTGGACTCGGCAAAGCTACCAATGGAGAAATACTATCGAAAAGTATACAGCGAAGGATTTACCAAACGCGTTTCCGATAGTTTGTACCTGCGCGATGATTATCATGACACCATTATGAAGCGAATCATTGAGAGTCCGCTGATTGATAAAAAAGAGTACCGCTACAGCGATTTCACCTTTATTATTCTGAAGCAATATCTGGAAAAAGTAATGGGAAGGCATTTGGACGAATTGGCGGCCAACAATTTCTATAAAACGCTAGGGATGAATAATACACTTTATAATCCGTTGACAAAATTCGATAAAAGTGTGATTGCGCCAACAGAAATAGACGCCT
>JAYURX010000470.1:0-2712 GCA_043755965.1 Flavobacterium sp.
GGATGTTAACGGCTTGATTTTCATCTTTTTTATTCAAAAATTTTGAAAGAGTTTCAACATCGGTAGCCTTTACATTATCAACCGAAAGAATGATATTTCCTTTCAATTGGTCGGCATATGGTTTCAGGCTTTCGCTATTGATATCCTTAATTCGAACACCGTAGCCAATTCTGAATCTCTTTTTATCAGCCGCTTCAATATCTTCTAATTCCAATCCTTTAAATTCCGTAGTAATAATATCGTTTTTAATTAGAGTAACGGCTACTGTTTTCGTTTCTCCATCCCGGAGGAATGTTACCTGCACTTTATCATTTGGTCTTTTGGTATTGATATATCCGGAAAGCTCTGAATAGGTATTGATTTTTTGACTGTCTAATTTTTTGATAATATCACCTTTTTGCAGGCCGGCTTTTTCTGCACCGGAATTTTTAGTTATCTTATTAATATAGAAACCTTCGGTGTCATTTATGCCTAATTCTTTGGAAGCTTTACTATTTAATTCGCCACCTTCAACACCAAGAATTCCGCGTTGAACGTTACCAAATTCCATAATGTCTTCAATTATTTTTCGTGTAATATTTGATGGAATTGCGAAAGAATACCCGGCATAACTTCCTGTTGGAGACGAAATCATAGTGTTAATTCCAATTAATTCGCCACGGGTGTTGACCAACGCACCGCCAGAATTTCCCGGATTTACCGCCGCATCGGTTTGAATAAAAGACTGAAGTCCGTTGTTTGCTAAATTTCTGGCTTTCGCCGAAACAATTCCGGCGGTAACTGTTGATGTCAGGTTATATGGATTTCCCACAGCCAAAACCCATTCGCCAACTTTCACCTGATCAGAATCAGCAAAAGCAGAATAGGGTAGTTTTTCGTCCGCATTAATTTTCAATAAAGCGATATCCATTTTTGAATCGGTTCCGATAAGTTTTGCCATGTATGATTTGTTGTTGTTCAAAGTTACCTCAAGTTGGGAAGCGCCTTGTACAACATGATTGTTGGTTACGATATAGCCATCTTCCGAAATAATTACCCCTGAACCTGTCCCTACATGCTCTTGTTGTTGCCCGCCTCGTTGACCGTAGAAAAATTCCATAATTGGATCAGAAACGGTTCTTACCGAAACATTTTTAACGTGAACAACAGCGTGAACGGTATTTTCGGCAGCAGCAGTAAAATCAACTCCTTCGGCTGATAAACCAACAGTCCTGCCAAAATTGTTTGAAGCTGTCGTTACAAGCGAATCGCGACTGTCTTTTTCTTCAATAAATAATTTGTAAGCGCCAAGTGTGGTTGCACCACTCAATAAAGAAACCAAAAATAAACTTGATAATCGTTTCATAGTCATTAACATTTAAATTATTTGAACGTAAAATTATAAATTTCTCTATTTCAAAATATCAGTTTAACGCTCGTTTAACACTTTTTAAGTTAATCTTAATATTGCTATATTTGTGATAGTAAACCATGCTATGAAATTCAGCTTTTACAAATACGAAGGAACCGGAAATGACTTTATCTTTATTGATAACAGGCAAAATAACTTTCCAAAAACTGACGTCAAACGCATTAAAAAACTGTGCGACCGACGCTTCGGAATAGGCGCCGATGGGTTGATTTTACTGGAAAATGATACTAAAACCGATTTTCGAATGGTTTATTACAATTCGGATGGGAATCAAAGTTCGATGTGTGGCAATGGTGGTAGATGTATTGTGGCTTTCGCCAAAAGCTTGAATCTTATTAATGACCAAACTACTTTTTTGGCTACTGATGGTCTGCATCGGGCGTTTGTTTTTGAAAACGGAATTATTTCTTTAGGAATGAAAGATGTCGATGAAGTAAAAATTGAATCCGATTATGTTTTCCTGAATACAGGTTCGCCACATCATGTAATGCTGCTGGATGATTTAGACAATTATGATGTAAAAGGGAATGGTGCCAAAATCCGTTATTCCGATTTATATGGAAAATCCGGCAGCAATGTGAATTTTGTGAAGCAGCTTTCAGATAATCAATTTCGTTTGCGAACGTATGAACGTGGTGTTGAAGATGAAACGTATTCCTGCGGAACCGGAGCAACGGCCGCCGCTATTGCGATGCATGCCATTGGCAAAACAAATTCCAATCATATAAAATTAGATGTTGAAGGCGGAAAGTTGGAAGTTTCCTTTCTAAAAGAAGGAAGTGTTTATACCAATGTTTTTCTAAAAGGCCCGGCAACTTTTGTTTTTGAAGGAGAAATAGAGATATAATTTTTTAGCCACTAATACACGAATGTATTTAAATCAATTGCTAAAAATATTCGTGGATTCGTGGCAAATTAAAAAGCTAAAATGATAACACTAAAAGGAACTAAAATTTTTCTCCGCGCTCTCGAACCTGAGGATTTAGAGTTTGTCTACGCTATAGAAAACGACGAAAACATTTGGGAAGTCAGTAATACTATAACTCCGTACAGCAAATTCCTGATCAAACAATATCTTGAAAATGCCCAACAAGACATATATGAAGCCAAGCAATTGCGATTAGCTATTTGCAAAAAAGGAAATTTAGAAGCCGTTGGATTAATTGACTTATTCGATTTTGACGTTAAGAACAAACGTGCCGGAGTTGGCATTATCATTCAAAACGAAGTCGATAGAAATAAGGGTTTTGGAAAAGAAGCTTTGAAGTTACTAATTAATTATGCTTTTGAACAATTGCAAT
>JAYURX010000471.1:0-2712 GCA_043755965.1 Flavobacterium sp.
CGTAGCCAATGAAAACGGTTATAACGTATTAGTTTGTTTATCTGACGAATCATTTGATAAAGAAGTAATTAACATGGAAATGTTAGCCAATGGAAGCATTGACGGATTCATTATGTCGCTCTCAAAAGAGACACAGCAAAAGAAAGATTTCCATCATATTGTCGAAGTTATCAATCAGGGAATGCCGGTAGTCATGTTTGACAGGGTTACCAACGATATTTTATGCGATAAAGTGATTATCGACGATAGCTTAGCCGCTTTTAATGCAACTCAATTTCTTATTGATAAAGGGTTTAAAAAAATAGGTTTAATAACAACGGTTGACTATGTAAGTGTCGGCAAACTAAGAACTCAGGGATATATTAAGGCATTGAAAAACAATGACATAAATGTTGATGAGAATTTAATTCTTAAAATTGAAGACACCGATAACTTTGAACCCTCTATAGAAAATTTGTTGCTAAACAATGAGTTGGATGCCGTTTTTGCAGTAAATGAAATTTTTGCCGTTACCGCCATTAAATTGGCCCGAAAGTTAAACATTAAAGTTCCGGAAGAACTTTCAATAATTGGTTTTACCGACGGTATTATTTCAAAATATTCGACCCCAAGCATATCAACTGTAAGTCAAAATGGGATCAAAATGGGTGGAAAAGCCGCAAAAATGCTTATCGAAAGACTGGAAGCCGATGACGAAGAAGACGAGCAGTACAGCACCGAAGTCATCGAAACCGAATTGGTAGAGCGAGAATCTACCATGTAAACTTTTGCGAAAAAAATAAATATAACTTAAATATAAAAACTTTTATATATTTACAACCAATTATCAAAGCTTATACTTTTACTTCGAAAACAAATAGTAAGTTTTGATAAGCATCACGCTTATCGTATTATAAATCATTAAATTACGATAATGGAAAAGCGTAAATTAGGTTTCTGGGAAATTTGGAACATGAGTTTCGGTTTCTTGGGAATACAGTTTGGTTTTGCCTTGCAAAACGCAAATACTTCAAGAATTTTTGATACCCTTGGTGCAGAAGTTGACAAAATTGGTCTTTATTGGTTAGCGGCTCCGTTAACAGGTCTGATAGTCCAACCAATTGTAGGTTACTTTTCAGATAGAACCTGGACTAGGTTAGGACGAAGAAGACCTTATTTCCTTGTCGGTGCTATTTTATCATCCATTGCATTAATCTTCATGCCAAATTCTCCATCACTATGGATAGCTATCGGTACTTTGTGGATTATGGATTCTTCCATCAATATTTCAATGGAGCCATTCCGTGCATTTGTTGGCGATAATTTATCCGAAAAGCAAAGAACTTTAGGGTTTGCAATGCAAAGTTTTTTCATCGGACTTGGCGCCGTTGCAGGTTCAGCACTTCCGTATATTTTTACAAATTGGTTTGATATTGCAAATACCGCTCCTGAAGGAATAATTCCTCCATCAGTAAAATGGTCTTTTTACGTTGGCGGTCTTGTATTCCTCCTCGCTGTGATTTGGACAGTAGTTAAATCAAAAGAATATTCTCCCGAAGAATTAGAAGCTTTTGAAAATGCTAAAAAAGAATCTAAATCATTAAGCGGTGATGCTTCCGAAAGTGGTTGTACCGAGAAAAGGCAATTTAATATTGGCTTGTTATTAACCTTTATCGGACTAGTACTTTCTTATTTTGTTTACGACATCAACAAAACGAGTGAAAGCAGCCACAAGGAATTGTATATACTCTCCATAGGAATATTGGTTGCCGGCGTTTTATTTGCTGTTGTCGCTCAATTGAGAAAAGGAAATGTTAGAAACGGATTCACCATTATTATCACCGATTTATTGAATATGCCAAAAACAATGAAACAATTGGCATGGGTTCAGTTCTTCTCATGGTTTGCGTTATTTTCTATGTGGATTTACACTACTAACGCTGTTACAGGTCATGTGTTTGGAACCACAGATACGAAATCAAAACTTTATAATGACGCAGCCGACTGGGTTTCGGTAATGTTTACCGTTTACAATGGTGTGGCGGCGGCAGTTGCTTTTCTTTTACCTGTTTTAGCCAGAAGAACCAGTAACAAATTCACTCATATGCTTGCTTTAATCGCAGGTGGATTAGGATTGATTTCTATTTATTTTCTATCTGACAAAGTTGGATTGTTATTAGCAATGATTGGTGTTGGAATTGCATGGGCAAGTATATTGTCTATTCCTTACGCTATGCTTTCCGGATCATTACCATCCAGTAAAATGGGTTATTATATGGGAGTTTTCAACTTCTTTATTGTAATTCCGCAAATCGTAGCCGGAACCATTTTAGGATTTCTGGTAAACACATTTTTCAATGACGAACCGATTTATGCTCTAATTATTGGAGGATTATCAATGATATTGGCAGGATTATTAACACTCACAGTATCAACAAATAAAAAGATTGACATTAATGACTAATAAAGCATTCATCTTCGACCTGGATGGCGTTATTGTTGACACAGCCAGATACCATTTTTTAGCCTGGCAAAAAATAGCTGCCGAATTGGGCGTCGAATTTACACCGGAACACAACGAAGAATTAAAAGGGGTTAGCCGTGTTCGTTCTTTGGACATTATTTTGAAACTAGGAAATATTGAAGCTTCAGAAGAAAACAAAAACAAATGGCTTACCCAAAAAAATGAAGATTATCTCTCCTATATTGAACACATGGACGAAACAGAAATTC
>JAYURX010000472.1:0-2711 GCA_043755965.1 Flavobacterium sp.
AACTGTAGAAATCAATTATTCCGGTGTTCCGCCAGCTAACGGTTTTGATTCTTTTGTTAAATCAACGCATAATGGCAGCCCAATTATATGGACACTTTCAGAGCCATTTGGTGCCAGGGACTGGTGGCCATGTAAGCAGGATTTGAATGATAAAATAGAAAGCATTGACGTTTATATAACGGCGCCGTCACAATATATTGCTGTTTCCAACGGAATTGAAACAACGGCACCGATAATTTCAGGCGCAAATAAGACAACACATTTTCATCACGGTTACCCGATTCCGGCTTATTTGATTTGTATGGCAGTTACAAATTACAGCGTTTACAACCAGGTTGGCGGAACTGCACCTAATGAATATCCAATCATTAATTATATCTATCCCGAAAACTTAGCGACGGCTCAATCTCAATTGGGTGTGACTCCGCCTATTTTGGATTTGTATGAAAACCTTTTTGAAGTATATCCTTTCCATACTGAAAAATATGGCCACGCTCAATTTGGATGGGGTGGCGGAATGGAGCACACTACGGTTTCCTTTATGTCAAATTTTAGCAGGGGGCTTATTGCCCACGAAATGGCCCACCAATGGTTTGGGAATAAAGTAACCTGCGGTTCGTGGAAAGACATTTGGTTAAATGAAGGATTTGCCACCTATTTGGCGGCATTAGTAATTGAGAATTTTGATGGCAATGACGCTTTTGTTACTGAAAAAGCGGAAATGATAGCGTATATCACTTCAAGTCCGACCGGGAATGTATATTTAACCGATGCACAAGCCACCAGTGTAAATAGGATTTTCAGCAGTCGACTGAGTTATAATAAAGGCGCCATGGTTTTGGAAATGCTGCGTTTCAAACTGGGTGATGCTTTGTTTTTTCAAGGTATCAGAAATTATTTAGCCGACCCAAATCTGGCCTTTAAATATGCGGTAACCGCAGATTTACAAACACACCTTGAAGCAGTGTATGGTCAGGATTTAACCGATTTTTTTAATGACTGGATTTACTATCAAGGATATCCAACCTATACGATTACGGCTCAGAACTGGGGCTCAGGCCAAGCTAAATTTGTAATTAACCAAACTCAATCTGATCCTTCAGTTTCTTATTTTGAACTGCCGGTTCCTGTTAGAATTTATGGTGCTGTTGGACAAGAAGCAGATTTAGTATTGAACAATACTTTTAACGGAGAAGAAATTATTATGAATGTCCCTTTTCCAATAGCAAGTGTTGCATTTGATCCCCAGCGACATCTTATTGCTGCTGCTGCATCCACGGTTACGTTAGGCAATCAAAATTTTGATTTGGATAGTGCGGTTTCGATTTATCCTAACCCGGGTTCGGATGTTGCACACATTCAAATGCCTGCTACTTCAACATTGGAAAAAGTAACTGTTTACAACAATCTGGGTCAAAAAGTTATGGAAAGTTCCGCATTGGATTTTTCCGTAAGCACTTTACCAACGGGTGTTCATTATGTGGATATTCAGACTTCGGATGGGATATATCATAAAAAATTCATAAAAAAATAGCCTTATATAAACTATTATGTACAAGAGTAAGGTGGAAACCTTACTTTTGTGCGTTTAAAAGAAATCGATACATACGAAATGGAAATTGCAATCAAATTATCTCAGTTTTTACTGAGTTTATCAATACTAATCATTCTTCACGAACTGGGACATTTTATTCCGGCCAAATTATTCAAAACACGGGTAGAAAAATTCTATTTGTTTTTTGACATCAAATATTCCCTGCTGAAAAAGAAAATCGGAGAGACCGAATATGGTATCGGATGGCTGCCGCTTGGAGGTTATGTCAAAATATCTGGAATGATAGATGAAAGCATGGACAAAGAACAAATGGCACTCCCACCAAAACCCTGGGAATTCCGTTCTAAGCCGACATGGCAGCGATTGATCATCATGCTCGGCGGCGTTACCGTGAATTTCATTTTGGCTTTTATCATTTACATTGGGATGGTTTATTTTTATGGTGACAGCTATGTTAAAAATGACTCTATAAAAGACGGTATATGGGTTACAAATCCGGTAGTGGAAAAAGCAGGAATTAAAACGGGAGACAAGATTATTTCTTTGGACGAGGAAAAAGTAGATCGTTTTGTACCCGCAGTTAGTCTGGATATTTTAATGTCTGAAAAGGTAGTTGTCGAAAGAGATGGACAGCAAAAGACGATTACCCTTCCCGTGAACTTTATCGGAAGAATAATAGATGATAATAAAAAGAGCGTCATTACCCTTAGATACCCATTTGTGGTGGCGGGCTTTGAAGATGGCTCTCCCAATAAAGGGCAGTTACAAACAAAAGATATTTTAGTTTCTGTTGAAGGCGAACGTGCAAAATATATAGATGAGGTTACACCGATTTTGGAAGCCAATAAAGGTAAAACTTTGGCAGCAGTGGTATTGAGAGATCAGAAGCTCACGAACGTCGACCTTAAAGTTAATAACGCAGGGAAACTCGGAGTGCAACTCGGCGAACTGGAAAGTGACAATCTGGAAAGACTTGGTTATTACCAATTCAATAATATGGAATATGGTTTTTTTGAATCCATTCCAATTGGAATACAAAAAGGGTTCGACCAGCTAACAAAATATTGGAAGCAGTTAAAAGCCATTTTTACCCCAAGCACCGGAGCCTATAAAGGTGTTGGCGGCTTTGCAGCGATTTATAATGTATTCCCGGATA
>JAYURX010000473.1:0-2710 GCA_043755965.1 Flavobacterium sp.
CCTAATCCGTTTAAGCCTCCGGCTTCCACTCCGTCAACTATATACAGTGGATCGCGGCCTCCTAGAAGTGTTCCTAAACCTCTGATTCTTATGGAAGGGTTGGCTCCAGGCTCATCATTGGTAACAATATTTACCCCTGCAGCTTTACCCTGAATAGCCTGAATAGCTGACTGAGAAGGCGTCTTTATAATGTCGCTTGCTTTAATTTGTGAAACTGAACCGGTTATGGAACCCAATTTTTTAGTTCCGTAGCCAATGACAACAACCTCGTCTAGAGTATTAGTTTGTTCTTTAAGGACTATTGTCATCCCGGATGTTGCTTTTCTTGTAATCTTTTCAAAACCAATAAAGGAGAATTCTAAGACATCATCAACGTTTGCCTCAATTGAAAATTTACCGTCAATATCAGTAATTGCAGATTTCCCACTTACTTTTTGAATAACATTTACACCCGGCAAAGGCAAATTTTTATCATCAGTAACTGATCCAGTTATAGTTTGAGATTTTGCTATTGTAGATACCAGGAGAAATAGCAATAAACTAAAAAGGTTTCTCATAAAAATGTAGTGTTTGATTCGTTTTGCTAATATAGTCAATTATAACGTTATAGTAAAGCCTATAAATCACTACATTACTACATCAAAAATAATAAAATTAAATATAAATAATTGTTAATCAATATTTTTACAATGTTAATTTATTGCAAAAAACACATCTATTAAATATTTGAATGATGTAGTTGTGATGAGTTATAAAACAATAATAAAAGTCATAAAATACTTTATTATTGATAAAAATATATAAAGAATTATAAATTTATCATAAATTTAGAAAGACTGATCGCCTGATTAAGTTCTAGTTTTTTTCTTAATCTGTAACGATGCAATTCAACACCTCTAAAGGAAATGTTCATTAGCGGGGCAATTTCTTTAGAGGATAAGTTCATTTTCAGATAAATGCACAGTTTCATATCCCTAGGTGTCAATTGAGGGTATTGTCGGGTTAGTTTATGAACAAAGTCTTCATGACTTTGTATTAGATTCTTCTCGAAACTTTGCCATTCGTTTTTATTAAGGGCATTAATTTTTATTGATTTCTTAATTTTACTTATAAGTTGGTTTACATCATTTTCATTATCTAAAATATTTTGGATACTTTCAATCATCTCCGATTGTTTTGCTATGGATAACGATTTGCCTGCAACTTCTGAAGCCTTTGACTGTACTTGCATTTCTAAAATGTGCTTTTCATACTCCTGAAGTTTAAGTTTGTTTTCGGCTGTCAATTCTAGTTGAAGAATTTGTTTTTGATGCTTTAACTCTTCTTCTTTTAGCTTCAATTTCTCTAAATATCTTATTTTATTCCATCTGTAATACAAATAAAAGCTGCCCGAAATCAATAGGATATATATCAATATCATAAATAATGAGAAATACCATGGCTTATCGACCTTAAATTGATAGAGGGCAATCGGAATATATTTTCTTCCGTTGTTGTAATACAGCTTTAAGCTCTGACTGCCACTCGAAAGATTGTTTAAAACCACATTTCCGGAATTAACTGGTAAAAAGTTTTTTGCATCATTCAAATTATAAAACAATCCCAGGCGGTTATATCCATAGTATTCTGAAATGACATCAACTTCAACAGATTGATTATAGGGTATTGAGGTGTCATCATCCAACAACTTTCCTTGGTAGAAGGCTTCGGTTGCGACTTTTTGATTTTTAATTTTTGAATTTATAAGCTGGAATGAAAAAAATCCGTCATCAAGATTCATTAATAACTGGTTCCCGTTTCTAAAAACTTTCGTGTCCTGATTGATTATTTTCCCTGCATAATATTTTTCAGGAATTAATTCCCAACTATATGAATCATCGGTTTGATGAATGATATATAGCAGTTTGTTTTTTAGAACAATAAAATTTGAATTATTAATTGGAATGATTTCTGAGATATTGGAGAAATTATTGTTGAAAACAGCATTCCTTTCCAGCTTGTTGGAAATAGGATTGAAATTATACCAAATATTGTTTATGAAAAATAAAATTTCATTTTTAAAATTGAAAATCTTTACACCATAATCATTCCAGATTTTATTTTGATTTGTAATATTTTCGACCTTTTCTACTTCAAAGGCATTATTAAATGTAATTCGGTACAAACTCCTATAATTATCTACAGCCCAAAGTTCTTTAGGCCTATTCTGTGCAATGTTTTTAATAGGCTTTGTTAGCTTATCAATAATCTGATACTTGGAAAAATTAATAGGCGAATTGTATACGATGATACCTGAATAATTAGCCTGGAAAAATTTGTTATCGTAATCACTTTCTTGAAATTTCCAGCCACCACTGATTGAATTTACTTTTTTTAGCTCATCATTTTCATAAACAAACGTGCCATCATTGTGGCCTATAATATATTTTGTCCCAATTTTGTGAATATCCCAAACCTGTCCCTGCGAATTTGGTAAAAAATGAAGCTTTTTATCCTGATATTTAAAAACACCATGGTTTGAGCCAAGCAAATAACCATTTTTAATGGACGATAAGGCATAAACCGAGCCTAAAACACCTGTGTTATCTGAGAAAATTGTGTAAGGTGAATTTATTTCAATGTGCGAAATTCCGTTATCCAAACCTAACCACAAATCGTTTTCCTTGTCAAAACCAATACACAACACTGAGTTGTTTGTCAACGAATTGTT
>JAYURX010000474.1:0-6301 GCA_043755965.1 Flavobacterium sp.
GCCCAACCTTCAATCATAGCGCCATTTTGGAAAACAGAACGCAATACATCCGGTGATTTTTTGTTGTTGTAAATTCCCTGTAAGCAATGTCCGGGAACCGCTTCATGGATGGATAATATCTGTGAAGAATACGTGTTGGTTTCGCGCAATGCACTTTCAGCTTTAGCCGGAGGATATAGCGTTAGGTCATCAATATTGTAATAGGTTGTTCCCTTTTTTTGATATGGTGGCACAAATTCAGCGCTTGCCAACGCAAATCCTCTGGCATATTCCGGCATGTATCTCACTTTGATTGGTGGAGAAATAGTATCAAAATCGAATAAGTCTTTTTCGATAATGAATTTTTTCAAATCAGTTACTTGTTTTTTTAGTGTTGGATAAAAATTAGCAGGCGTAGCGTGATTGTCCTGCATTTTGCTCAATACCTTTCTGATTACATCCAAGCTGTCTTTTGGTTTGGCTTGCGTTGGATAATATTTTGTCCATACTTTATCTGCTGTAACATACATTTTTTTGTGCCACATTTTCTTATCGGCAACAGCCTTGTCATAAATCTGTTCGGGAGTAAAATCGGTTGCTAAGTCATATTTAAATTTTTCAGCAAACAGTTTTTTACCGATTCGGTAATCCTTGAATTTAAAATTTTTATCGCCATCAATTTTTTGCAATCCATTTACATAACCATTCATGGCCGTAATAGCTTTGGTAATGTTTTTTTGGAGGTTTTCTTTATCCGAAGCAGTTAAATGCGAAACTGCAATCGAATCAGTAAGCGATTTGCCAAACAATTGGATTCCGCCTTTGTTTTGATTGATAGCCATTTCCAAATGCTCTTTGGTTGGTTGTTTCAAGTTTTCCAAAGCCGCTTTATAATACGCTTCTGAATTCTCCAGGTATTTAGTCAATATTTTTAAACGCTCATCCAACGGCGCATAAGGCTGATTGATGATATAATCACAGGCGCTGCTGATGTTGTATACAGAAGCATCCCATTCCTGTTGTTTAAATACTGTCGTGTACCAAATATCGCTTTCCAATTGGTTTTTGATGATGTTTGAACTTATCTTGTTGTTGTCACTCATTTGGTCATAATCAAAAGCGTCTAAATCGGCTAACCATTTTTTGGAAAAAGTAACATTGTTTTCAAAAGTAGCTGCATTTGGCACCACCAGTTTATCATAATATTTACCATAACCCTGGATTATAGAAAGTGCAGGATATTGTTTCCAATAGGCGTCCAAAAATTTAGTTTCAAAAGCCGCAAAAGTCTGGTCGGTGTTGTCGTTGTTTTCTTTTTTTGGGGAATTACAACTAATGATTGTAATGGCCAGCAAAGCAATAAGTGCAGCAAAGGATTTTTTCATGAGATTGATGAGATTAAATTTTGGATTACGAATTTACGAAAATATATTCAGAATTTTATTGGTGGAAGCGGGTTTATAAATCAATTTTTTCATAAATCAATTTTTTAATTTCCTGAAAGTTTGCAAACGCATTTGGGCTAATGATAAAAATGCTTCCATTGGTTAATTCCAATCGCAAGTCGGTATAGCCATCTGATATTCGGATGCTTCTAAATCCTGATAAGGTTCTGTTTATGGAAACTTTTTTTATTTCCGTATAAGGGATTATTTCCGTTTTGTTGGTGAAGATGTATTTTACAATGACTTCATTTTCATTTAGTGTCACTTCATGTAACTCATATAGAAGAAAATCGAACATTTCATAAAGTAAACCTCCGGCAAATGACAGGGCAAACCAAAACTCGCCTCTTTTAAAGTTTATTTGTCCATTGGAATAAGTCAGGCTCACCAAATAAAGAATAAAAAGAATGAGTATGGTGTAAAGAAAAATCCGCTGACCAAAATATTCTGTTCTGAATTTAGATTTGATAATTTGCATATTGGTCTTCTAAATAAAGCCTGTTACATCAATTTTACCTTTTTCAGATTTGCCTGAATAACGGTGTTTATGTCTTCAGAGATTTTCAGTTTGTAGTTCAGATAGACATATAAAGCACCAACCAAAATTGATTTCAATCCGATGTTGATAATGGCATGAAAAGGGAAATCCCAAAAGTAAAATAATACGAAGCAAACAGCTAAAATCCCAAGTGATTCGAGTGTTTTATTGGTAAACGGATACAAATCCATTTTCTTAACTACATAAAAAAGTTTAATAGTATTGTAAATCATTACCGTGATCAAAGTCGCAAAAGCCGAACCTTCGATTCCATACAGTGGAATAAAAATCATGTTTAAAACAATCATCAATACGACAGTGAAAACTCCGAATAGCAAGACGGTTCGATAGTGTTTTGTATTAACAATAATTGAATTGTTATTCCCCAACAAAACATCATAGAACTTACACAATCCAATTAGGAACACTACCAAAATACCACCGCTATACTCTTGTGGGATGAGGTGATACATTTCCTTGATGTTGACAAAAATAAGTATCATGATAAATCCGCCAATAACCTGTAGATTTATAGCGCTCTTTTTATACAAATCGTTGAGTTCGTCGTGTTTGTTTTCCATCATCAATCTGGCCGTAATTGGCGCAATGATTTGCGTCATGGCGCGACTTGGTACTGCAATTACCGTAGAAATAAAAATCGCCACCGCATACAAGGCATTTTGGCTGATGTCTTTGTACTGCGGAATCATTACTTTATCAAAATCAACCAGCATCACCGCAACGCCGCCGGAAACGATAATGAAAGAAGAATACTGAACAATTTCTTTAACGTTCTTGGGAATTACCAGTCGAAAAACAGGCATTTTTATCGATAACGCATAGCCTTTCATTCCGACTAATTGCACAAAATAGGCGAGAGCCACACAATAGACAAAAGTGTCTTTGGCCAGCCAGTTAAAATGGACACTGATAAGCAAAATCATCACCACCAAACGCACCGAAACTTCGCTGATAAAATTCCCGATAACGGATTGCATATGGACTTTTGCCCAGGCATAAAACACTTCGAAATACGCCATAAATAAACCAATCACAGGAATCAGCCAAAAGAAAGGTTTGAGTGTTGGGTTTTCCTCAATCCAGCTGTGTGAAATGTCATCGTAAAAAAAGTAGAATCCCAATCCAAGCGGAATTATTAAAGCTAAGGGCAGAAACAACATAAAAGTTAAAAACTCATCGCGCTCTTTCTGATTTTTATACGAAGAAAAAAATCTGATTAACGTATTCTGTGCACCAAAAGCCATTAACGGCATCATGATATTAGCGCCCGAAAGAATGGTGGCGATAATTCCGTAATGCAATTTCCCAAGAAAGTTGGTGTACAAAAACAACGCATTAATGGCACCAATCCCGAACCCAAGGAACGTAATGATGGTGTTTTTAATAGATTGGCTTTGGACGATTCCCATGTTTTAATTTAGGATTTAGAAATAAGGAATTAGGAATTACGAATGTATCATTTTTTTCTTTGTGTACTTTGTGTCTTCTTTGTGCCTTTGTGGTAAATTAATCATTTCCACAATTGGCATTGTAATAATCTACTAATTCTTTTAGCATGCTGAAATCATATTCATGCTTTTTTATTTTTTCAACCATTACATCACAATCTTTCATGTATTCTGCAAATGATTTTATGTAATTATCCCTGATTCTTGTTGGATAAGGCTCACCTTCTCTTTTTACGTAATGGGTTAGCTTTTCATTTTCGGTTGGAATGCCCGGATGCGTTGTGGTTGATGGAATGCTCGCAGTTCGTCCAGTGTTGCCTATAGGAACACTTATAGAGGTAGTTGATGTTTTTGTTCCGGAAGTTCGATAAATCCTTCTTTTTTTATAAAGCTTGACATCACCTTCGGTAACGACTTCATATAATTCGGCAAAACTGTTTTTGGTAACTTTCAGATATTCGTAATGTGTGACTTCATCATCAGAAATAATCGTTATTCCTAGAGCATCTTTAATAGTCCAGGTTTCGTCTTTGTCTTTTTCTTCAATCTTAAAAATGATAACTTCTTCTTTGGAAGTAAAAATGGTTTTCAGTCGGCCGATGCCTTCAATGGAAGTGCTGTCATTGAAATGGATAATGGCTTTTTGAAATTCATTTTTTTCAGAAATGGGGATACCAATGCCAATTGATGGAGTTATCGTTTGAGAATAATTAGAATAACTAACAAAAAGCAATATAAGGAATAACAGATTTTTCATACTACGAAATAAGTTTTACCAGTTTTTCAGTCAAACTTTTTCTGGAATATTGTTGTAAACCGACGGCGTGAACTTTCAGGTTTTGATTTTGATATTCCTGATAGTATTTCAAAAGCAGTGCTTTTAGTTTTTCCTTTTCGCCATAGGTAAAGAAAACGCCGGTATTGGTTGCCGTGATGATTGCGGAAAAATCAGAACCTTGAGGGCCAATCGCTACAATCGGTCTTTCGGAAACCATATATTCAAAAAGTTTTCCGGGAATGATGCTTTTGGTGGCTGTAGAATTGATTTCAATTAGCAATAAAGCCTGCGATTTTCTTTGATGCTCAAGCGCTTCCTGATGCGAGACATAGCCTAAGTTCTGAACGTAATCTTTGAGTTTGAATTCGGCAATGGTGTCCAAAATTTCCTGGCTTGTGGCGCCAATTAATTTCAAACGAAAATCTTTTTCGAAGTCGGCATTTTCGGTAACCAACTCCTGCAAGGCTTGCCAAAGTATGGTTGGATTTCTTTCCGAAAGAAACGAACCGATATGTGCTATAGTGAATTTCTCGTCCAGCGTTTGTTTTTCAATTTTTTCCACATCATACCCATTCGTAATTACCTCAATCGGCTTAGAAGTTATGGCCTGAAATTCGGTTTTGGTTGTGTTGCTTGTTACGATTATGGTGTCGGCAGAATTGAGCACTTCTTTCTCCAAAGCTTTGTGTTTTTTCTCTGCAGATGAGGACAATTTCAGCGCTTTGTGATAGCCAATGGTTGTCCACGGATCACGAAAATCGGCTAACCATTTTACATTTAAATCTTTTTTTAATTGTAAGCCAATCAGATGTAAACTATGCGGCGGACCGGAAGTTACAATCGTATCAATATTGTTTTCCTGAATGTATTTGGTTAAATATTTTACAGAAGGTTTTACCCAAAGAAAACGCGCATCTGGAATAAAGAGATTACCGCGAACCCAAAGCAACGTTTTCTCTAAAACCGATTGTTTCTTTTGATTGGGAATAATCCCTGAGCTGATTTTTTTGGTTTTGTTTTTGGAAAAAACCGAAGCGAAAACATAAGGTTCAAAGATTTTGTTTTTAAGGATAATCGCTTTTTCCGAAACTTCGCTTTCCAATCCTTTATCTATAATTGGATAGGTTGGATTTTCGGGAATATAAACAATGGGCTGAATATTAAACTCTGGTAAATATTTGACAAACTTTAACCAACGCTGTACTCCGGGTCCACCAGCTGGTGGCCAGTAATAGGTGATGATTAGGAGTTTTTTGGTTTCGGGTTTCAAGTTTATAGTTTATGGTTTCGGGTTTTGAGTTTCGGGTTTCGAGTTGGTTTACCACGAATCTCACTGCTGTCACGCAGGTGCACGAATAAATTTTTCTGTCTATTTTCTATTCTCTATGTTCTTTATTCTTTTTCTATCGAAATAAATACCAGCAGCAATAACCAATATCATAATAATAAAACTAATCAACGCAATCGTGCTTCCTGTTTTTACCACTTGAGGCTCGAACTTGAACTCAATAGTGTGTTTTCCTTTTGGAATATCCATTCCTCTTAGGGTGTAATCTACTTTATCAATTAAAGTTGGTTTACCATCAATCGTAGCTTTCCATCCATCTTTATAATAGATTTCGGAGAAAACTGCGAAACCATCATTTGCATTATTCGAAGTGTAAATCAGATGATTTGGTTTGTATAAATCAAGTTTAATAGTTGCCAAACTATCTTTAACAAAATTGTTATTAATCGCTGGACGTATTCTGTGCGAAGCTAATGGATTGGCTTTTACTGGAGCTATCAATGCCACATCTTTAGTTTCTATTTTACCTAATGCAATGATTTCATCATCGGCTGAATTTACATACTTCAATTCTTTTACAAACCACGCATTACCATTGTGGAATGGATTGACAATTGGAATATCACCTTTTTCGGTACCAACAATCAAATATTTGATATTAAACGCATTGATTACAGGAATGCTTTTGGTAATAGAAAGTGTCTGCGGGTCAATGATGCTTCCCAAATCGCCCATGCTTTTTTCAAACAGATGTTCATAAACTTCTTTGAAACGTCTTGGCATAACCGCACTGTAACCGCCAAT
>JAYURX010000475.1:0-6297 GCA_043755965.1 Flavobacterium sp.
GTAGATTATGTAGCCAAAAATGATATGGTTTTTGCCGTTGGCCCAGCCGGAACAGGAAAAACCTATACCGGAGTTGCCTTGGCAGTAAAGGCACTAAAAGAAAAGCAGGTAAAAAGAATTATTCTAACGCGTCCAGCGGTTGAAGCCGGAGAAAATCTGGGTTTCCTTCCCGGCGATATGAAAGAAAAACTCGATCCGTATATGCAACCTTTATATGATGCATTGCGTGATATGCTTCCACCACAAACATTGGAAGATTATATACTGAAAGGAATTATTCAGATTGCACCGTTGGCTTTCATGCGTGGAAGAACGTTGGATAATGCTTTTGTAATTCTGGATGAAGCGCAGAATACAACGCATTCGCAAATGAAAATGTTCTTAACCCGTATGGGAAAAAGTGCAAAGTTTATCATTACGGGTGATCCTGGGCAAGTCGATTTACCTCGAAGAACCATTTCGGGATTGAAAGAAGCGTTATTAGTTTTGAAAGATATTGAAGGTATCGGAATCATCTATCTTGATGACAAAGACATTGTTCGTCACCGATTAGTCAAAAAAGTAATAGATGCTTATAAGAGTATTGAGAATAACGACTAATTATGGGCATACCATTATATTAAACCTGTCAGGTCTTAAAAGATCTGACAGGTTTTTTCTTTGCAAAAACTTCAAAATCAAGTGGACAACTTCCGAAAAGCCATCAATAACTTCCGAAATGGTATCATGTAAGTCTGAAAAGCTATCACGCATGTTAAAAATAGAATCATTTACTTTTTAAAAGTAATCTCAAATTCCTATTTTTGCACGCACAACATAATTTATCCTGAGCCTGCCGAAGGACAACACAACATAATGAATACTATAACAACAACCCATTTCTATTTTCCCGGACAAAAATCTGTTTATCGCGGCAAAGTCCGTGAAGTCTATAACATCAACGATGAATTATTGGTGATGATTGCCACTGACAGACTATCCGCTTTTGATGTCGTTTTGCCTAAAGGAATTCCTTATAAAGGACAAATCCTGAATCAAATCGCCACCAAGTTTATGCATTTGACACAAGATATTGTACCCAATTGGCTTATTGCAACTCCGGATCCAAACGTAGCCATTGGTCATCTTTGCGAACCTTTTAAGGTAGAGATGGTAATTCGTGGTTATCTTTCTGGTCATGCAGCACGTGAATATGCTCTTGGAAAAAGAACAATCTGCGGTGTAACTATGGCAGAAGGTTTACAAGAGAATGACCAGTTTCCAACACCGATAATTACACCAACAACAAAAGCTGATAATGGTTCGCATGACGAAGATATTTCGCGCGAAGCTATTTTGACAAACGGAATTGTAACAGAAGAAGATTATTTGGTTTTAGAGAAGTATACTAGAGCTTTATACCAACGTGGAACTGAAATTGCGGCAAGCAGAGGTTTAATATTGGTAGACACTAAATATGAATTTGGTAAAACAAAAGACGGAAAGATTGTCTTAATTGATGAAATCCATACACCAGATTCTTCCCGTTATTTTTATGCTAATGGTTATCAGGAAAGACAGGATAAAGGTGAAGAACAAAAGCAATTATCAAAAGAGTTTGTTCGTCGATGGTTGATTGAAAACGGTTTTCAAGGAAAAGATGGGCAGCAAATACCAGATATGACGGATGAATATATAGTAACTGTTTCGGAACGTTATATCGAATTATATGAAAACATATTAGACGAAAAATTCATCAAAGCCGATATTTCAGACATCGATAAAAGAATTGAAAAGAATGTACTGAGTTTTCTCAACCGATAAAATAACACCCGAGGCTAAGCCGAACTGAGCGAAGCTAAACAAATAAAGATTAACTAACCATCCGCCGCGCCGGATGGTTTTCTTTGTTTAGATATAAAGAGCTACTAATTAACACATTTGTTAAATATATGTTATAATATTTTTATTCTGTAACGAATTAGATACTCAATAGTCCTATCATTCAATCATTAACATTTAAATCATCATCATGAAAAAAACAATCATTTTCCTGGGATTAGCTCTAGTAGCTTTTACAGATGTTGCGGTAGCAAGCACTGTTTCAACCTTTTCAACTTCTAAAGAAATTGTAAATTACAACAACACACCACTGTGTAACGCTATCCTCAAGGGAGATTTAGCCGCAGTTAAAAAATTCGTTGAGTATGGCAGCGATGTAAACGAAATGTCAAACGGATTAACACCATTAATGTTCGCCGCTCGTTATAACAAAGTAGATATCCTTAAATATTTATTGGAAAAAGGAGCTGACAAACAAATCAAAGACGAAAGAGGAAATACAGCATTGAAATATGCAGAGTATTCTAAATCACAAGAAGCTGTTGACTATTTGAAACAAGCTTAGGACAATCTAAAAAGCACCGTTTATGAAAATAAGCGGTGCTTTTTTATTTCCAATCCTAACAAAAACGGCTTAAATGTTAAAAATTTGTTAAATTTAAGTACTATGTAAAACAAGGTATCTGTTTTTAGCCATATATTTGCATAGGATATTAATCTAAAAAACAAAATTATCAATCGTAAAATATCAATCATCATGAAATCATCAATCATTTTTTTAGGACTAGTTGCTTTAAGCTTTAGTAACGCAAATGCAACTACCGAGTTTGAAACTCAAGTTTTAGACCAACAAGAATCAGCTACATTAATTGTAGAAACTTCAGGCAACAATGAAGTATCAAATGAAACTGACGCAGTAATTTTTAATCCAGCTTCAGTTATTCAAACTAAATATGTTAAAACAATCGAAGATGTGATAGCTGAAAACAAGTTAATCACTGAAAGTAAAGAAGAAGCTGTTCAGCCACTTTCATTAGAAATAACTATTGAGGACAGAATTACTGAGGACAATCAAATTATTGAAAGCACAATTTCAAATGAATTTTTCCCTTTAGATTTTGAAAAAATAAACTGTAAAATTCAATGTGTTAAAGTGTACCATAACAATACTACTATTTCAGTAGATTTAAAATTATAAGTTTAGGTTGATTGCTTTCGCAGCCATGCGAGAGTTAAAAGCATCCCGATTTATTGGGATGCTTTTTGTTTTATATTATTTGAAATAGGAGAACGTGTCGTTGTTTTCTATTTGCAACAAACTCTCATAAATTAATTTAATAACATTTTCAACATCTTCTCTATGAACCATTTCAACCGTAGTATGCATATAACGCAGCGGAAGAGAAATCAGAGCCGAAGCAACTCCACCATTACTATAGGCAAAAGCATCAGTATCAGTTCCTGTAGCTCTTGAAGTTGCATGGCGCTGAAAAGGAATTTTATTCGTTTCAGCTACATTGACAATTAAGTCCCTTAACGTATTATGAACGGCTGGAGCATAAGCAATTACCGGACCTTTGCCCATCTGTAAATCGCCTTCAATTTTCTTCTCAATCATTGGAGTCGTAGTGTCGTGGCAAACATCGGTTACGATAGCAACATTAGGCTTTATGGTATTGGTAATCATTTCGGCACCACGAAGTCCAATTTCTTCCTGAACAGAATTGGTAATATATAATCCAAAAGGCAATTCCTTTTTATTTTCTTTCAAAAGTCGGGCAACTTCGGCAATCATAAAACCACCCATTCTATTGTCAATGGCACGACAAACAAATTTATTACCATTCAAGATCATAAATTCATCTGGATAAGTGATAACACAGCCAACATGAACACCTAGTTTTTCGACTTCATCTTTGGTGGAACATCCGCAGTCTATAAATATGTTGTGTAAGGTTGCCGATTCTTCTTTACCACGATTCCGGGTATGAATCGCAGGCCAGCCAAAAACACCTTTTACAATTCCTTTTTTAGTATGAATATTAACTCTTTTGGAAGGAGCAATCTGATGATCTGAACCGCCATTTCTTATAACATATATTAATCCTTCGGCCGTGATATAATTCACATACCACGAAATTTCATCTGAGTGTCCTTCAATAACCACTTTATATTTGGCGTCCGGATTGATTACTCCGACCGCAGAACCATAGGTATCAGTTATAAAAGTATCTACATAAGGTTTCAAATAATCCATCCAAAGTTTTTGACCCTTCGATTCATAACCTGTTGGAGAGGCATTATTTAAATAGGTTTCTAAAAAGGAAAGCGATGATTTGGTAAGAATAGATTTTGATGCCATAAATATTTTTTTGCTAAAATATAAATTTGGCATCACAGTTGTTAGGGATATTCCATATTTTTACGCTAATATTAATCTACTATGAAAAAGTTAATTTATTTCTTTTTATTCCTTTCCGTTTCTTTTATTTCAAACGCCCAAATCACAAACGATTCCATAGCAAATAGGGATATCCTTATAGAAGCCAGTGACACTATTGTTCCGCTGGAAGAAGTTGTTGTCTATAAACATAAGTTAAGCCCCGAAGAAAAGAAAGAGTTTCAGTTACTACAAAACAGAGTCTATAAAGTGTATCCAATTGCCAAAATTGCTGCCGAAAGATTGACAGTTTTAAATAAGAATATGGACAAAATGAAAACGAATAGAGAGAAAAAGAAATACTTCAAAATAGTTGAAGATTATATGCAAAATGAGTTCACAGGTCAACTAAAGAAACTCTCTAGAAAGCAAGGTCAAATATTGGTTAAACTAATTCATCGACAAACGGGTTATACAACCTTCGAACTCATTAAAGATTATAAAAGCGGATGGAAAGCATTTTGGTCTAATAACACAGCCAAACTATTCGATATAAATCTCAAAACAAAATATGCACCTTATGAAGTGAATGAAGATTTTCTAATAGAGTCCATCTTGGACCGAGCTTTTGTGAGAGGCCGATTAGTTAATCAACAACCTGCAAAGCCCATAGATATAGATGAACTCTATGATTATTGGGAAAAGAAAGCCTCTAAAAAATAACCTAATACATTTCGTTTAGAATAATTAGGAGCACACCAACTGTAGTTTCAGGAAGTGCCTTCCCGCTATCCGCTCTATCTTTTATCCTGAAACAAGTTCAGGATAAAAGGATGCCACTTCAAATGCGAAGCATTCACTGAACACCACTAAAAAATAAACACACTGTCTTGTCCTGAAATAGCTATACACAATTCAAGAGTGTATGGAACACAAGGAACAGGAAATTTACGCAGTGCGTGAACACAAGCAAAGCCGTTACGACAAGCGTTTAATTTTAAAAGTAGTGAGGGAAATTGAAGCAGGTCTTCCACGCAAGGAAGCCAACCGGATTTATGGGCTTGGTAAAAGCACATTACATGGCTGGATGCAAGATTATGGCTCTCCCAACTACCAACAAAACATCAAACGGCAGCGATATTCAAATCTACAAAAACGTACTATTGTCACGGCAATCGAGCAAGGCAGGATGAGTATCAAAGAGGCACAAACTGCCTATAACATCAAAACCGAAAAACTGATAAGGAACTGGCTTACACAATTTAAGACCGAAAAAGTCGATCTTTGTTTTGCAAAAGAACCAGCAATGGCTAAAAAACCAAGACCCATAAGCACTGCGCAGACCGAAGCCTTACAGAAGGCGCTGGAAGAAGCAGAAATGAAGATCAAGGCGCTCAATACACTGATTGATGTAGCCGAAGAACAGCTAAAAATCGACATCAGAAAAAAGTCTGGTGCCAGGCAGTCCTCAAAATGAAACAGGACTATCCCAAGTGTGGGATAGGATTGTTGTGCAGATTGTTTGGCAAGACGCGGCACGCGTATTATGATTCTTTATGGCGAAAAGAAAGTAGTTTAGTCAAAGAAGACATCATTCTTCAGGAAGTAATTGCCCTGCGCAGGAACCTTCCACGATTAGGTACAAGAAAACTGCATTATCTTTTGCAATCTTTATTGGCATCACATGGGATACAGATAGGCAGGGATTATCTTTTTGATTTATTGCAGGAACACAAACTACTGGTGCGCCAGTGCAAGAGGAAAGCCATTACGACCGATTCCCGGCACTGGATGCGCAAATACAGTAATCTAATCAAGGGCATGTCGGTAACAAGACCTGAGCAGGTATGGGTAAGTGACATTACCTACATCCGAATAATCAATCAATGGGGATATTTAAGCCTGATAACCGATGCCTATTCAAGAAAAATTGTTGGCTATTGCTTCCGCAGTGACTTGATGGCAGAGGGTTGTATTGAAGCTTTACAAATGGCAATAAGAAACAGGATGTACAATGATCCGATTATACATCACTCAGATCGAGGCTCGCAGTATTGCTCTCACCAATATGTAAATCTATTACATCAAAATAACAT
>JAYURX010000476.1:0-2702 GCA_043755965.1 Flavobacterium sp.
AATTGGTTCACAAATGGCGTAGCGACGAACAGGCAATTTTGGCAGGAACAAATACGGTTTTAGATGACAATCCAAAATTGAATGTTCGCGATTGGTCAGGTGAAAATCCCGTGCGAATTGTTTTAGACAGAACCGGAAAAATATCGGATACTTTTTTTGTCAAAGACGGGAAATCAAAAACCATTATCATAACCGAACAAGAAAATTTAACATCTAGTGAAAATTGTATTTATGAAAATGCTATCTTTGATATCAAGCTAACCAAAACAATTGCCGATATTTCATACAAGTATGGCATTCAATCTATAATAATTGAAGGCGGAAGACAAACGCTTCAAAGTTTTATAGATGATAATCTTTGGGATGAAGCCAGAGTTTTTATTGGGAACATTCATTTGAAAAGTGGCACAACAGCACCTGTTTTAAATGGAAATTTTCAAATAAAAAACATAAAAGACGACCAACTTAAACTTTATTTCAACCATGATTAACGCTATAATTTTCGATTTTGGAGATGTTTTTATTAATCTTAATAAAGAAACATCGATTGAAGAGTTTAAAAAGTTAGGATTGGATGGTCCAACTGAAGATTTGTTAGCACACAATGAATTGTTCGAAAAAGGAAAAATAACCGAACTCGAATTCATAAATTCTTTTTTAAAACACATTCCCAATGCCAGTATTGAAGAAATAATCAAAGCCTGGAACTCTCTTATTGGAGATTTTCCGCTAGAAAGACTGGAGTTTTTACAGATGCTTTCGACAAAATACCGCTTGTTCCTGTTAACCAATACTGATTCCATTCACATCAGTCGTTTTGAGCATAAAGTAGGGATGTCATTTTACACCGATTTTTATCGTTGTTTTGAAAAAGTGTACTACTCTTATGAAATGGGAATGAGAAAACCAGATACTGAAATTTTCACCACTATAATACGAAAACATGATTTATCACCAAAACGAACTTTGTTTGTTGATGATAAAAAAGACAATACCGATGCAGCCGCATCGCTGGGATTACATGTTTGGAATTTGAAAGTTGGCGAAGAAGATATTGTCGATTTGTTTGACCAAAAGCACCTGCCGTTATAAAATTCCAAAAAATGAAATCCCAAATCCCAAATATGAGTTTTGGAAGTATAACAATTATTCCAACCATTGGAATTTGGAATTTAAGTGTTGTAATTTAAATGAATGATACTTTTAAAACCATTGCTTCCCCATCATCAGAAATTCTTTTTAAAGAAAAAAACAGTAAGTTTTTTGGCTATGCTTTTCCTGTAACTGCCGAAGATGAAATCAAATCCCATTTATACAACTTACGCAAACAGCACTTTGGTGCCGGTCATTTTTGTTATGCTTTTCAACTCGGAACGGATACTGTTTATTTTCGTGCCAATGACGATGGCGAACCAAGTAATTCTGCAGGCATGCCCATTTATGGTCAGATTCAGTCTTTTGGTTTAACCAATGTTTTAGTAGTGGTCGTTCGTTTCTTTGGCGGTGTGAAATTAGGTGTCGGAGGATTAATTTCGGCTTATAGAAGTGCCGCACAGATGGCATTAGAAGAAGCTGTAATTATTGAAAAAACAATAGATATCCATTTCCAAATTTCGTTTGATTATAAAAACATGAATAAGATAATGAGAATAATTAAAGAGAAAAACTTAGAAATCCTTTCGCAACAAATGGAAGAAAGTTGCCGAATTGAAATCGTTACCCGAAAAAAAAATGCCGAAATAATTTTCGACATTTTTTCTAATTTATTTGAGGTTAAAATAAAAAAAATCTAACTGGTCATAATATCCAAAAGATACTGTGGAGGTTTGATGGTTTTTCCTATATTCACGTCCACAAAAACCAACAAAAAATGTGCAGTTGTTAACAGTTCTTGATTTTCGTTACGGATTTCACAATCAAATTCGACCTTCACTGAGGAATGTCCCTTGAACTTTGTTATCACTGTAAGTAAATCATCATAACGTGCTGGTTTTTTGTAATTTATAGTCATGGATACTATCGGAAGAGCGATTCCATTCTCTTCGAGTGATTTATACGAGATCCCTTTGTTTCTAAGCCATTCCACACGTCCCATTTCAAAATAGGGTATATAATTGCCATGATAAACAACACTCATTTGGTCAGTTTCTGAGTAACGTACTCTAAATTGAATTTGATGTTCTTTCATCTGATTTTTTTACTTTTAATCTAAAATTGATTTTTTATTACAACAAAATTTTCAAAAAATCAATACGATTTTAATTTTTTTTAACAAATTTTATTCACATATTTGTTGACCCGAAAAGCATAAAAATATTCGATGTTTTTTCATGTTAAAAACTAGATAACTAATTACATTTAATTTAAACTAAATATGAGCAAAACTGCGCAATCGGTGTGGGAAAATTGTCTACTGTTTATAAAAGACAATATTCAGGAGCAAGCTTTCAAAACTTGGTTTGAACCGATTAAGTCAGTTGAACTAACTGATAACGCTTTGTACATTCAGGTTCCCAGCAAATTCTTTTATGAATGGCTTGAGGAACACTATGTAAAATTATTAAAAGTAGCGTTAACTAAAGAACTTGGTAAAAATGCAAAGTTACTCTATAAAATTAAAATGGAGAACACTTATGGAAATAAACAGCCATTTACTGAACAATTGCCAAGCGCTCACCGCAGTCCAATAAAATCGCAGGATG
>JAYURX010000477.1:0-2691 GCA_043755965.1 Flavobacterium sp.
CAATATGAAGTAAGGTTAGGTATATCTGTTGTTTATCTTTCATCGCGTTTATTATAGAGCAAATATATTTAAAAGATATTCTTATTAAATGTAATTTTGAAGAGCTTTTAATATTTAATTTTTATGGATATACTTAATAAAAACAAAAGTTTTAATTTAATTTTATTACTCTATTTTCTTTTACTTCCTTTTGTTTTTTTTAGTACAATATCAGATCCTTTTTTACTGGCAAGGCAGTTATTAACTACTACTCTTTTATTCTTTGTCTTATTTTTTTTAATTACAAAAAATAAAACTTCTGACTCTTTTACATTAGATAAGACCGTTTTATTGTTTTTAGGTTTTATTGTTTTTAGTGTTTGCTCTTTTTCAAAATCCCAAATTCCCGATTTAAGTCACGCCGTATTATCTAAATATCTGATTTATTTAGTGTTTTTTATACTAATCAGGCATTTAATAATGAATGATTTGATTAAGGTTGACAGAATAAAATCATACGTGATTCTATTTGGTTTATTATCAATCATAATTGCTTTACTCGCTTTCACTAATAAAACTATCAATGGGCAAAATTTATTTAGACAGGTAGATATTATGAGTGGCACATTTGGCAACAAGAACTTTCTATCTTCAATTTTGTTTTTTTGTCTGCCTTTTTATTTCATTGGGATTTCAATCTCAAAAAAAATAAAAGTGTTTTCTGTTGTCGCAATTGTTCTTACTATCACTTTGCTTTTGATGTTAAGAACAAGAACGGTATTGATAGCTTTAAGTCTTTATTTGTTTTTGGTGTTATTGCTTCAGATAAGAAATGAGTTTTCAAAAAAAATATTCAATCGGTTTTTATTGCTGCTTATAGTGATAACAGCTGTTAGTGTCTGGTTTCTATTTTCACTTAAAGGCAGTTTTCATTCTTCATCAGAAATAAAAACACAATATTTTTACAGGTTGCTTTCCTCAGGAACTTTTTACGAAAGGTTAGAATTTTGGCAACAGGCAATTTACATTATCAACGATAATTTCTTTAGCGGAATCGGTCTTGGAAATTGGATTAACACGTATCCAAAATACGGATTAGATCACTTTTCGGATGCAAACATTCTTAATGGCAGGATGATGGTAAGTAATCCGCACAATGATTTTCTACTGGTTTTTTCAGAGATCGGCATCTTTGGATTTTTATGTTATGTTGGGATTTTTATATCTATACTACACCAGGCATATTGGCTTTCAAAAAATGAAGAGAAAAGTAATGACCGAAAAAATGCTGCCTATTTTTTCTTCTTTATAATCTGTTATCTCATTATTGCCTTTTTTGATTTTCCTTTAACACGGATTGAGCATCAGATAGTTCTGTTAATTATTTTTTCAATAATCAATGCTAAATACTTAAAAGCGAACAGCACCCGTGGATTTAAGATTTCGTCAAAATTAATTTATCTCTTTTGCTTCTTATTACTACTTTATTCTACTACCATACTTTTATACAAAATAAACAGCGAAAAGCATTTGTTTAAAGCTTTGAAAGCAGAAAAGAAATTGGATAATACCACTGCAAGCTTCGAATTTAAAAAAGCCAGGAACAGCTTTTCGGCGACCGATAATTATGCGATTCCGATCGATTGGCATATCGGAAGAATACAATACAATGAAGGTTATTTTGAAGAAAGCTTAACTTCTTTTTCTGACGCCTATCAGATCAATCCCTATAGTTTAGTGGTCAATAACGATTTAGGTTCGGCCCTTATAAAAAACGGAAACACAACGGATGGGTTGAAACACTACAAAGAAGCCTTGTCCATTTCTCTAAAGTATGAAGACGCAAGGATAAATTTAGCTGCAGCATATTACAACAGTAAAGCATACGACCTTGCCTTTCAGACCATTGACCAATGTGATGTCAGTTCCAAAAATGAAACTTACAGGCAAATACTGACTCCTATTGTTGAGAAGAAATTAAATACAACGCTCAATAAAATAAACAATCCTCTTCTAAACAATTACCTAAAGTCAAAAATAAAAACCAAAGAAGAGCTTTTAACCTTATATTTTGATTACAAAAAAAATAATCTTACCTTCGATAAATACTTACAAAATTTAATCCCTTGAAAATGAAAAAACTATTACTCCTTTTCGCTTTTTGTTTTTATAATTTTGCCATAGGTCAGTCTATTATTTCCGTTACCCCTAATAATGGGAATCGGGGGCAGAACCTGAATGTTTCAATTACAGCGCAGGATGTCGATTTTTATGCAACCAGCCCTATAAATGTTTCTTTAATTGATCAATTTTCGAATGTACTTCCGGCTACGTATATTGGTACTAGTTCAGACACTAATTTATACGTTAGTTTTGCTATCCCGGGATATGCAATTCCCGGCCTATATGACGTTCATGTATATGATGCTGACGGAACTTACGATATGACATTAGCTGATGGTTTCACAGTAAACAACCAATATACCTATACCTTACAAGGAAACGTACGTTATGACAGTAATAATAATGGCTGCAACGCTTCTGACATAAACATGCCAAACCAAAGAATAACTTTTACTAATGGCTCAACTACCGGAAATCTAATTGCTAATCAAACCGGGTTTTATAGTTATTATGATGTCCAGCCCGGCAACAACAGTTTCAGTCCCGTCCTGGAAAATCCATCCTATTTTACGGTCACGCCGCCGAGTG
>JAYURX010000478.1:0-2683 GCA_043755965.1 Flavobacterium sp.
GATCGTTCGCTGACCAGTTTACTGGCCCATGAGTTAGGCCACAGCTGGAGCGGAAATTTGGTGACCAACGCAACCTGGGATGATGTCTGGCTTAACGAAGGTTTTACCACTTATGTAGAACATCGTATTGGCGAAGCCGTATTTGGTATAAAAGAAGCACAGATGCAGACTATCCTAAGCCGTAAGGTATTGGAAAATAATCTGGCAGAAATGGGAAAAGACAACCCTGATACAAAATTAAAGGGAAACTCTGCCGGAAAGAATCCGGATGACGTTATGAGTGACATTCCATATGAAAAAGGATATGCTTTCCTTCAAACTATAGAAGCTGCCGTCGGCCGCGATACATTTGATAAATTCCTGACCAATTATTACAATGACCACGCATTCCAATCCATAACAACGGAAGATTTTGTAGCCTATTTCAATACCAATTTAATCAAGGGAGATAAGGCATTGGCAGCTAAAATAAAACTGGAGGACTGGATTTACAAACCGGGAATACCTTCCAACATAATTAAACCCGTGTCAGAAGATTTTAACGCTATCGACAGCATCCAGAAAAAATGGAGAAAAACCGGCGTAAAGGGATTAAGCCAAAAGATAAAATCAACTAACGAAAAGCAGCATTTCATTGATTACCTGCCAAAGGATTTGACGGTTCAGGAAATGACAGCCATCGACAAGGAATTAAACTTTACCAACGGCGGAAACTTTGTGGTAAAGCGCCAATGGTTCATAATAGCAATACAGCATCAGTATAAATTTGCCTATCCGGCCATTGAACAATTCCTGACATCCTATAGCCGAACCTATTCCTTAACGCCTTTGTACAAGGAAATGATTAAAACTCCCGAAGGAAAAATATGGGCAAGAAAAATTTATACCAAGGCAAAATCGGGTTATCATGCTACCACTGTGGAAACGCTGGAAAAGATATTGAAGTAACAATCATACTCTCCTTGCTGGGATTTGTTGACACCCAGTATTAATCATCGTCATCTTACTGGAATATAAATATTAAAAGTTGCGCCTTTATTTAATTCGCTGTGTGCTGTAATGATCCCTTCGTGGTTTTCGACAATTTTTTTTACTATGGAAAGTCCGATACCTGTTCCAATATATTCGTTTCTACCATGCAACCGTTGGAATACTTCAAATATTTTTTCACTGTATTCCTGTTCAAAACCGATACCATTATCAGAAACGGTAATATGGCAATACCTGTTTTCAGATTTTAATTTTTCGTTGTTAAGTTGTCTTCCATAAGCTATTACACTTTTTATTTGTATGTGTGGAATCCTGTTTTGAACAGAGAATTTTAATGCGTTTCCTATAAGATTATGCATGAGTTGTCGAAACTGAAAAGGAATAATTTTAACGTCACACAAATCACTTGTTTCTATGGTAGCATTTTTTTCTTTCAATTCTTCGCTTAAATCATCTTTAACTTCCTCAACAATTTTATTTAAGTGAATAGTCTCAAATATACGTTCGGAAGTATTGGCTTTTGAATAAACAAGTAAATCCTCAATGAGCGTTTGCATACGTTTAGCTGCCAACTGCATTCGGTTGAAATTATCTTTTCCTATTTCTGATAATGATTCTTTTTCGATGATGCGCGTAGCTAAGATTTGAATTTTTCGAAGTGGTTCCTGCAAATCATGACTGGATATGTAGGCAAAAGATTCTAGCTCTTTATTCTTTTTTTCCAATTCAATATTAAATTGTTTTAACTCGGTAGTACGCTCTTTAACTTTCAATTCCAACTCTTGTGTAAATAACTTTTCTGAATGGATATCTGTAAATGCACCAACCCATTTTACTATTTTATTTTCGTTGTCTAAAACAGGTTCTCCAATCACCCTATACCATCTGTATTCTCCATTTTTATTTTTAAGGCGCACGTCAAAAGTGTAAATGTCTCCCGTGGTTAAGCAATGCATCCAGGTTGCATTAATGTTATCAAAATCATCAGGGTGAACAATGTCTTTCCATTCTTTTTCGCCTCCCGGTTCAATACCCGAATATTCTTTCCATCTAGGAGATGCAAATTCAGCATTTCCTTGTGCATCGGTTACCCATACCAATTGCGGTAAGGTTTGCGCAAGAGAACGAAAGCGCTCTTCGCTGTATTTTATTTTTTCTTCTGCATTTTTTTGCTCAGTAATATCTGTGCTTGTAATCAATACCTGCGACACATTTCCTTTTTCATCAAAAAGCGGCGCACCTTGAACATAATACCATCGTTGTTCTCTGGTTACTTTATTGATTTGTTTTAATATAGCTTGGGAAGACTCACCAGTAGTAAGACTTATAAAAGCAGGGGAATTTTGAGAAGAGAAATAGTTCCCGTTTTCATCAAAGCGTTCAAAAAGTTCGTCTGCAATTTTTAGCAGTGTCGATAAATCTTTGTGCTCCAATATATATTCAGGTGTAAAATCACCATAAACAGCGGCGCCTCTATCATTCACATAAACCATTTCCCCTTTTGCATTAATGAGATAAACGCCGGCAGGAATATTTTTAAAAGTTAATTCTAATTGTTCTTGAGTATTTTTTAAATCCTGCTCAATTCTTCTTCTTTCGGTTATATCTTTAAAAGTCCAGCTCCAGGCATAATACGTTCCATCTACTCCTATTACCGCATAACCGTTTCGCTCTACTACTTTACCATCTTTAA
>JAYURX010000479.1:0-2679 GCA_043755965.1 Flavobacterium sp.
AACTAAATACAGCCCTAATCCTTTGCTGTCGGGGTAATTGTGGAATCGTTGATACAGTCCAAAAATTTTATCCATATTCTTATTCAAATCTATACCTATACCGTTGTCCTTGAATGTTATAATCAAATTGTCGTCTACTACTTTTGTGGCAATAGTAACTCGTAATTGTCTAATAGGATCTCTATATTTTATAGCATTCGTTAGTAAATTTAGAAAAATACTTTCTAAATATGACTTGTTTATATCTAAAATAGTGACGTCTTCTAAATCAATTTTCAGAATAGGTTTGTGAACACTAATCAGGAAACTGAGCTGATTAAAAACATTTTCGAATACATCTTTAATCAATACTTTTTCTTTTTGCATTGAAGGATTGTCTTTGATGATTATCACCTTTACTAAATCATTTATCGTTTCATTTAATAAATGAGTTGATTTTGAAAACCCGGTGATTATTTCCTTTAATTCCGGATCTTCAATAGCGATATCTTCAATAAGGTTAAGCAATCCGGTTAAATTGGATAAAGGCGCCCTTAAGTTATGTGAAGTGATATAGGAGAACTGCTTTAAATCCTTATTGTTTTGGGTTAATTCTCGGATAAGTTGTTCTCTTTCTTTTTCCTTTTCTTTTTCCTGGGTAACATCTCTTTGAATCGAAATCCAATGCGAATGTTCTCCTTCTTTATCGGTTACCGGAATCATCGAAAAGTTAATCCAAAATTCTTCATCACTCTTTTTGTAACTTATAGTTTCAATAAAGCATTCTTTATATTCCTGAATGGCTGTTTTGAGTTTATCAAATTCTAAAATATCTGATTTTTTTCCAAAGAACATTTCAGGTGATTTTCCAATCACTTCATCTGCAGGATAACCGGTCATGTCAGTAAAAGCTGAATTGACAAATATAATATTCGGAATGGCACTTTTGGACGTGTCAATATCCGTAATCATTACCGCATCCTTTGACTGTGTAATTACCGTTTCGAGTAATCGAAGTCGTTGCTCTTCTTCCTTTTGTTTGGTAACATCCTGAATTGCTCCAATCATTCGGATAGGCTTTCCACTACCATCCTTAACCAAAAATCCCCTGTCAAAAACATATTTATAACTGCCATCGGCACATTGAAAACGATATTCATCCTGCCATTTTTCGGTTTTTTGTTCTAAAAAAGAATACAGTTTAACCGACATTTTTAAACTGTCTTCAGGATGGATTCTGTCAAACCACCATTTCGATGTGGAACCTACATCTTCTTTTTTATAACCAAAAACACCTTGTATCCCTTTGTTCCAAATAAAACTGTCATTTTCCATTTTCCAATCCCAAATAGTATCACTCGTTGCTTTGGCTACAATATCATATCGCTCGTTTGATTCCTTGATTTCAATATTGGTCAGCTGTAATTTTTCAAAAACAGACCTGTTCTTTTTTTTATTTTGAAGTAAAATAAGTTTTAGCAGTAAACCAGAAAAAAGAATGAAGATAATATCTTTAAGGAAACTATATTCAAGAGCATATTTATCAGCAGATTCAAGGAAATAATTTACAAATAATTGGTGACACACTAGTGCCACGATCATTAATACAAGCACGTAAATTAATGTAATTTTATTGGTATTAGTTTTCATTACTTCAAATATATATAATTTCAAATAAGTTTTAAAATTTAAGCAAAAACTTATTAAAGATTTTATAAACCAAACTTCACTTTTACTAAAAAGTTAACTAATTGCTTATTGGTTTTTTATCTAAAAATAAAGTGTACCTTTGCACCTTCAAAAAAACACAGATGGAATCTATAAGAAACATTGCTATTATTGCTCACGTTGACCACGGAAAAACAACTTTAGTTGATAAAATTATGTATCACTGTCAGTTATTTCGTGAAAACGAAAATACAGGTGATTTAATTCTTGACAATAATGATCTGGAGCGTGAAAGAGGAATTACGATTACTTCTAAAAACGTTTCCGTTGTATATAAAGGAACAAAAATCAACATTATTGATACTCCAGGTCACGCTGACTTTGGTGGAGAAGTAGAACGAGTATTGAATATGGCTGACGGAGTTTGTCTTTTAGTAGATGCTTTTGAAGGTCCGATGCCACAAACGCGTTTCGTATTGCAAAAAGCAATTGATTTAGGTTTGAAGCCATGCGTGGTTATCAATAAAGTGGATAAGGAAAACTGTACTCCGGAAGAAGTTCATGAGAAAGTTTTCGATTTGATGTTTGAATTAGGGGCAGAAGAATGGCAGTTGGATTTCCCAACCGTTTACGGTTCGGCTAAAAACAACTGGATGTCTGATGATTTCAGAAATATGACAACAAACATTGAGCCTTTGTTGGACATGGTTGTTGCGCATGTACCAGCTCCAAAAGTATCTACAGGAACACCTCAAATGTTAATCACATCTCTAGATTTCTCTTCATTCACAGGTCGTATCGCGATTGGTCGTTTGGAAAGAGGCGAACTAAAAGAAGGAATGCCAATTTCTTTAGTAAAAAGAGATGGTAAAATCTTAAAATCAAGAATTAAGGAATTACACACTTTTGAAGGTCTTGGCCGTAAAAAAGTAGAAAGCGTAATTGCCGGAGATATTTGTGCTATCGTGGGAATCGAAGGATTTGAAATTGGTGATACTGTCGCCGACTTCGAAAATCCGGAAGCATTGCAGA
>JAYURX010000480.1:0-2677 GCA_043755965.1 Flavobacterium sp.
CATCAAAACTTAGTCAATTCCAACATTGATGCCTTAGTGGTTATTGGTGGGGATGGTTCATTTACAGGTGCCGAAGTCTTTAATAATGAATTTGATTATCCTGTAATGGGAATTCCGGGTACGATTGATAACGATATTTTCGGAACAAGCCATACATTAGGATTTGATACTGCTCTGAATACTGTCGTTGAATGCATCGATAAAATTAGGGATACTGCCAGTTCGCATAACCGTTTGTTCTTAGTCGAAGTTATGGGTCGGGATGCGGGTCATATAGCGCTCAATGCCGGAATTGGTGCTGGTGCTGAAGAAATCCTTATACCTGAACAGGATTTAGGTTTGGAACGTCTTTTAGAATCGTTGCGTAAAAGTAAGGCTTCCGGAAAATCATCAAGTATTGTGGTTATTGCCGAAGGTGATAAAATTGGGAAAAGCGTATTCGAACTCAAAGATTATATCGAAGAGAATATGCCCGAATACGACATCCGTGTTTCGGTTTTGGGGCATATGCAGCGTGGTGGCGCACCCTCTTGTTTCGACAGGGTTTTAGCCTCACGTCTTGGCGTAAAAGCAGTTGAATCCCTATTGGAAGGAAAATCAAATTTCATGGTGGGTATCTTAAATGATAAAGTCGCATTGACACCCTTAGAGAATGCCATTAAAGGCCATTCAGAAATTGATAAAGAATTATTGAGAGTCTCAGATATCATGTCAACTTAAAAATTAAAAAATGTTTATGGTTTAGCTTCGCTCAATTCGCCTTTGGCTCGGGTGTAGTTATAGTTCAAACCATAAACCATAAACTATAAATAAAAAACATAAAAAGAATGTCAAAAATAAAATTAGGAATAAATGGTTTCGGACGAATTGGAAGAATAGTATTCAGGGAAACCTATAACCGCGATAATGTAGAAGTGGTTGCCATCAACGATTTATTGGATGTAGATCACTTGGCTTATTTATTAAAATATGATTCAGTACACGGACGTTTTACAGGGAAGGTAGAAGTAAAAGACGGAAAGTTATTTGTAAACGATAAACACATCAGAGTTACCGCCGAAAAAGATCCAAAAGCTTTGAAATGGGACGAAGTGGGAGTAGATGTTGTTGCTGAATGTACCGGGATTTTCACCACATTGGAAACAGCCCAATATCACATTGATGGTGGTGCCAAAAAAGTAGTCATCTCTGCGCCATCAGCTGACGCACCAATGTTTGTAATGGGAGTTAATCATACTAAAGCAACGGCGGCTGACACTATCGTTTCCAATGCTTCATGTACCACAAACTGTTTGGCGCCATTAGCTAAAGTAATCAATGACAACTTCGGAATTGTAGAAGGTTTGATGACGACAGTTCACGCTACAACATCAACACAAATGACTGCTGACGGACCATCTAGAAAAGACTGGAGAGGCGGACGTGCTGCAAGTGTTAACATTATTCCATCATCAACCGGAGCTGCAAAAGCGGTTGGAAAAGTGATTCCGGCACTGAACGGAAAACTTACAGGTATGTCCTTCCGTGTTCCTACGGTTGATGTTTCTGTGGTAGATTTAACCGTAAAGGTTGCCAAAGAAACTTCTTATGAAGAAATCATGGCTGTGTTGAAAAAAGCTTCAGAAAACGAATTAAAAGGAATCCTTGGTTACACCGAAGACGACGTAGTTTCCCAGGATTTTGTTTCTGACCCAAGAACTTCGATTATTGATGCCAAAGCCGGAATTGGTTTAAACTCAACCTTCTTTAAATTAGTTTCGTGGTATGACAATGAGTACGGTTATTCAAGTAAATTGATTGACTTATCTGTTCACATCGCTGGCCTAAAATAAAGAACATAGAATATAGAGAATAGAGTGTAGATTTGTATATTATAAAGATATTTTATCTATGTTCTATTTTCTATATTCTATTCTCTTTTAAAATTAATTCGTAATTAAATATGAAACTATTAGTTGATAGTGGCTCTACAAAGGCCGATTGGATTGCCATTGATGATAACGGAAAAGTACTTTTTACTACGCAGACACTGGGTTTAAATCCGGAAGTTCTGGATAAGGCAGAAATCCTCAATCGTTTGGATGACAAATTTGATATTTCGCATAATAAAGACAAAGCCACCTATCTTTTCTTTTATGGCGCAGGTTGTGGAACGGACAGAATGAAAAACTTTCTGACCAAAGTATTTCAGGAATACTTTACCAAAGCGGTCGTCTCGGTTTATGAAGATACGTATGCCGCGGTATATGCCACAACCCCAAAAGATCAGGAGGCAATAGTTTGCATCCTTGGAACAGGATCAAACTGCAGTTATTTTGATGGAAAAGTGCTGCATCAGAAAGTACAGTCCTTAGGCTACATTGCAATGGATGACTGTTCTGGGAACCGCTTTGGAAGACATTTGTTACGCGGGTATTCCTTTAACCAAATGCCAAAGGAATTAGCTGCTGAATTTGAAGAGGAATACAACCTTGATCCCGATTATATCAAAAATAATTTATACAAAGAGCCTAATCCGAATGCTTATCTGGCAACTTTTGCCAAGTTCTTGATTAAGCACAAGGACACCGAATTCTGCAAAAAATATATCCATTCCGAAATGGAGGATTTCGTAGAAAACTACATCATGCAATTTGAAAACTACAAGGAAGTACCAGTGCATTTTGTAGGCTCCATA
>JAYURX010000481.1:0-2674 GCA_043755965.1 Flavobacterium sp.
ATTCGTTTGGTTTTGTAGAAATCGACCAACTTCATTAATTCGGTTACATTCAAACCGGTATTGGCACCACTGACGTTTTGATTTGCATCCAAAAGTGCAATGGTTTGTTGGTTGGAATAGGTTTCAATTTGTACTTTTTTAATTTCCTTTTGGGTCAAAGAAATACTGTCCCGCACTTTTTTAATCACCGGATTGGTTTCATCAATTTCGTATTCAGAAATATAATTTTGTGTAAACTGCACGGATAAAACCGTTACCGAATTGGGTGCGCCAATCTGCACAGTGCTTTCGTTTAAATAATCAGCGACATTTTTTATCACGATTTCACTTGTTCCCGAAGGAAGATTTACAGAAGCGGTTTGTGATAATTCGGCAGCATTAAAATAAACCGTTGCTGCTTTGACTTTAGCGGTGGTAAAAATGGGCTTTTGAGCAAAAATCATTGCCGAAGCCAAAAATGAAATAATAAAAAAGAGGTTTTTCATGTGAAATAGTTAAGTGTATATATAATCTTATTGATTTTAGTAATGTCAAAATTCAAAGTCCTGTATCGAATTGACCTCAATTTCAACCGCGGTTGGTCTTTGTTTTAAAAAATATTTTGCCGGCCCGGCAATCGAAAAAGGGAAGTTACCAATAGTGTCGTTCGATACCAAAAGATTGCGACGGAACATCACTTTAGTCATGAACCGCTGCTGCTGTTTCGCAAACGGTTTGAGTTGGTGATCGTTTTCTAAACGGTACATGAAACCTTTGGGATTAGGGACAATTGTTGCAAGAAACAAACATTCATTTATATTTAAATCAACGGCTCGTTTTTGGAAATAAAATTGGGAAGCTTCTCCAATTCCGTAAATATTCGGACCCCATTCTATGATATTGAAATAGACTTCAAGCATGCGTTCCTTGGAACTGATATGATTATTTTCAAGGATGTAAACCAATAGTATTTCTTCCAGTTTTCTTGACAGTGTTTTTTCACGTGTTAAAAAAACATTCTTTACCAACTGCATGCTAATCGTGCTGGCGCCACGTGTAAATTTCTTGGTTTTTATATTTTTTGTAATCGATTCTTTGAACGCTTCGTTTATAAATCCGCGATGACTAAAAAAAGAAGGGTCTTCGCTCGTTAGAACACAACTTCGCAAATGATGGGAAATCTCACTTAAAGGTGTATAATTCCAATTTCCCGGGCCAACTAAAATAGGACGTTGTAAGACACCTTTATCTATAGCGCGATAAACGAATGGTCCATTTAACTTGTTCAGATTGGCTTCCCCATATTTAGTAATTTTTAATCCTTCAGATTTTAGCTTACTATCAAAAATGACTTTATTTGGCTGATGATTGTTATACTCAAAGTTCAGTGAATAACTAAAATTTCCCTGTGCTTGCATCCCTTCAAAATGATGAAATAATCCCGTTGGCAAAGACACAATAAAATCTTGTGCTTTCATTTTTGGGATTTTCAGTTTGAGCGCATACACTTTGTCTTTCTCGTTCGTATAGGAAATATAAGGTTTACACTTGATGTCGTTCAACTGCATGATTGATGTGCTGTCTATCTTGATGAATCGTGGACCAATAATCCAGTGATAATCAAAACGAGCATTTTTTACCACAACATCGGTAGTGGCAATTTTTTCGTGATTTACAATCAAATTTTCTATCGAAGAATAGCCATCAATATGCAAATTTCCGTTATCCATAGCCAAATTATCCAGATTAAAATGAATTGACTTGAAACCCGTTTTAAGGTTAAATCTTTTATCCAGATACGGAATTTTAATAGTGTCATTTTTGGCATTGTAAAAAGTCAGATTGGCTTTTCTGTCTCTTGGGTCAGCAAAGCCGTTGATGCTCCATTGCTGTGAAAAATTATCCGAAGTAACCTGGATTACGGTGTTGAGTTTCTTTTCATTCAAAACCAATTGATTGAAATCAAAAACTACTTTATTCCCTTTGTTATTAATTTTGAAAGCAAACCCTTTAACGTGCATATCCGTCGGAACCAGATCCAATAATCTTGTGGTAATGCGGTTTAAAAGCTTGGCATAATTTACTTCGGCAGTTGAATCTTTCTCTTTTTTGGAATGAAGGAAAGCGTCATAATTACTGCCATTTTTGGTTTTCACCAATTGAATAAATCCTTTGTTGATTTCCAGTTTCCCCAATTGGATATCGCCAACCAGCAGCTTCCAGAAGCTAACGCTGGTTTTTAATTCGTTTATGTGAACCAATGTATCTGCATTTTTTGGGACCAAAGCAATATGTTGAAATTCCACATTGGTCAAGCCATGAAATACGGCTTTTTCTATGGTCACATTACACTGATAATCCCGCTCGAGTTTATTGTCAACCTGATGAATAACCTTCTTTAGGATTTTGTTACGAAAAGAAAAAAGCAATACCAAACCTATCAGCACCATAATGCCAAAGATTTTTAGGATGAGAATTGCTTTTCGTTTGTTTGTTTTCATTTTACGCTTTCAACATTCAATCCAATTCCGAGTACATTTGGAAGATATGGTCCTTCGAAGCTATGCGAAATAGTAACTTTATACTTTCCTTTTTGGAGTTTTATTTTTTCCTTAAGGCTATATTTTAAATCGCAGATATCGCCGCCACATTCGGCTAATTCTTCGCCGGCACTATCTTTAATGGCTAAATCAAT
>JAYURX010000482.1:0-2673 GCA_043755965.1 Flavobacterium sp.
TGGAATTGGTAGTTTGTTTCATTGGTTTTTGTTTTTGTTCTCGGTTATCAGTTGTCAGTTTTTGTATTTAAGTCTTCCAATTTTGTTCTACATACTTTATGAAATTGAAAATTTTTGCTCCTAAATTATCATAATCAATTATTAAACTTTCAATATTTGGAATTAAACTTTTATACAAATGATTAATTTTTATCAAATGTCCCTTAGTTTCCAAGCAACTTGAATGAGAGAAAACCAAAAATCGAATAAAATCAGCTTTATAACGATTTCTTCCATAACCTTCAAATATATTTGAATTAACGGAATCTGATGATCTTCTAATTTGGCTTCCTAATTCATATAATTCATGTTTAGGTAAAAGTAATGATGCTGGATGAATTTCATAAAACAATGCCAAACTAATTTTATATATATCTAAATCTTGATAATTACTCATTCTATATCTTTTTAAAGTCAACTTATCAATTGATAATCAAAAACTGAAAACAGAATAACGGACAACAGAAGCTAATCTCTTATTAATGGTAAAGTTGAACAGCGTAAAAGTCCTTCTTGTTTGGCAATTTCGGCATATGGTATTTCTTCAACGACAAAGCCATTATCGCGAAGCCAATTATTTAATCGAGTAAAATTCTTTTCAGAAACCACAACATTTTCATCTATAGAAAATACATTGGAATTCATATTATACATTTCGTCACGAGTAATGTGAAATAAATTTTCTATACCAAAAAGATTGACTAAAAAAACATAATCTGATTCTTCTCTGAAACCACTTTTATAAATTATTCCTTTGGTTGCGCCAACAGGTTGAAAGCAACAATCGAGATGCAAAGCATTATCGCGGGCTTCTAATTTTGATTTTACCAAATCAAATTCTTTGACTTTTTTGTTTGGAAATAACTCTTTGATATAGTTTACCCCTTGCATATTAGTTCGCGCCGTTATGTAATCTTTATAATCGGAGCCTTTGTAAGTTCCGATGAAAATATAATCATTCCAAAGCATTACATCTCCGCCTTCTATATGAACTTCTTCCGGAGGGCGAACCACTTTTACCGGGTTTATTTGGTCAATAACATATTGAATAGCATCTAACTCCCGTTCTCTATCAGGAAGAATATTGGCTTTCACATACACATCATCAATTACAAAACCTATGTCTCGCGTAAAAATCTGATTGCAATTTTCAATCATTTCGGGACGAAAAACCTGAACATCATATTTTTTAAAAACTTGATTAAAAGCTTCCATTTCTTTAACCATATCGGCTTCTACAGGATAGGTTCCGGCTAGGATATGTTCAAGGGATTTTGGGTCGTAAGCTTCATCAGCGGTTGGTGTTTTACCGTTATTATGGGCTGAACCTAACACCACTGCCCGTAGTCTTGAAGTTTCGTTTTTTACATTTAACTGCAGCATAAATTTGCTTTTTGGCTTTACTTTCTCAGTACTACATCGATTTCACAATGGACAAATATAACAAAGCTTCCCGATTATGAGAAGCTTTGTTTATAAGTATTTAAATAGGTTGGAATTAATTCTTGATTAGCTTTTTGGTATATAATTTCCCGTCTTCCGAGGTAACGTTTATTATATAAATACCATTGGCATACCGGCTCACATCCAGTAAGGTTCTATCTGTTTTTTCAATATCTCTTTCAATTACTGTCTTACCATCGATGGTTGTAATGTTAACCTTATTGAGTTTGGCATCATTCATTATAATTTCAATAGTACTGCTTGACGGATTTGGCACAATTGCAAAATCTTTTGATACTTTTATCAGGTTGATGCTGCCATCAACATTGAGTACTTCTTCAGCTCTTGGAGTATCATTTTGGTCTTGCGCTTTATACGTATAATTTGCGGTGCAACCTTCGGGATAAGCGGAAAACTGAGAGCCCAGAACGGCTTCAAAACCCGGATTTAATTCCACATAATTGGCAGCATGGTACACTACGCCATTGGACAGCGTATTGTCTCCGACGGATACAATATTTACTGCCTTAATCCAATCTGATCTTTCCTTCTTCTTTAAAGCTGTAGTAGCCAAATTACTGAGGTCGTCTGAAGGCGATGCTACTGTTAGGGTGGCTAAACAACAGTCGACAAAAGTGACGTCGGGACCAATATTGGCCGAGTTATCGGATATCGTATATAAAAATGTTCCGGCGGGACAACTTATATTGAAATTAGCATTAATCTCAAATTCAAAATTACCCGTTGGACTTGCTCCAAACATACTTGGTAAAACGCTAAAACAAAATGTATTCGCGGTGAGTTGTGTTGGCGCATTTATTCTCCCTAGGGAAACTCCATTTTGAGTAACATCTAATGTGATTGAACCTAAAGTTGCATTATATGGTGGTTGATAGGTACCACAAACCTGAATAGGTGTATTCCCAATCATATCGGGACAATTAATATTAGTCGCGTTCGTATTCAGCGCTCCCAATCTTGGTGAAGCGCAAATAGAACCACAAATGTTATCAATATAAACGGTTCCAAAATGTGCCGAAGGCTGACAATCGCTTATTGTAAATTCAATTGTTCCGGGTTGGTTTAGAATTTCACCCACATTCAATCGGGCACAAATCCAGTCGGTATAAAGAACCCGTCTGTTACTGGCAACATATAATACGTTAAACAGGCAATTGTCAGGATCTGCAA
>JAYURX010000483.1:0-2670 GCA_043755965.1 Flavobacterium sp.
AATAGAATATCTTTCCCAAAAGTTCCGTCTACACCTATTTTAGCCGGGAATGACACCAGTAAATCAATAATTATTGCAGATGGTTCAGGAAATCAAAGAATTTTTATTCAAAAAAATGGTAACATGGGAATTGGCCTGGGGAATAATGTTATTCCGGTTAATAAATTAGATATAAAAGGTGCTGTTGCCATTGGTAAGAATTTCACGCCAAATGGTTTAACTTCTGGGATTGTAGCTCCTGTAAATGGTTTAGTAGTTGAAGGAAACGTGGGTATAGGAACTTTTTCACCTGACAATAAACTTGAAATTACACAAGGAACAGAAGGAAATTCCGGACTTCGTTTTACTAATTTGACCAGTAACTATAATCCGGCATTATCTCAAGTGTCTAATAGGTTTTTAACGGTTAATCAAAATGGAGATGTCGTTTTAGATAGAATGGTTAATGCCGTTGAAACTAATGTACTGACATCAAACGCTAATTTGATGACAAGCAATGTCAATAGTATTCCTTCTTCAGCAACAATTATTAATTCCATTTCAAATGTTGTAAATGGAAACCAACTAATAACTACCGTAAACGGTGTTGCTAGTGCTCCTGTAAACTTGCCTGATTTTTCAGGGATTGACAACAGTACAACAAACGAACTTCAAACGATTTCCCAAACAGGAAATACTGTTACACTTTCCAATGGTGGAGGTTCATTCACGTTGCCAACATTTACAGATATTCCTCAAACGATTTCCCAAACAGGAAATACCGTGACACTTTCCAATGGTGGAGGCTCATTTACGTTGCCAACATTTGCGGACACTGATGGACAATCATTATTCTTAACCGGCAATACATTATCAATTTCTAATGGAAATAGTGTGACACTACCGGCACCTGTTGATATACCACAAACGATTTCCCAAACAGGTAATACGGTTACGCTTTCTAACGGTGGGGGTTCATTTACATTGCCATCATCTCCGGATACCGATGAACAAACCCTATCGATTACAGGAAATACTTTGACAATATCGAATGGAAACAGCGTGCAGTTACCGGTTCGTGGAAATCAAAGCATAACGCAAAATGGCGCCATCGTAACTTTATCAAATGGTGGTGGTTCAATAACACTTCAATCAACCATTGTAACACCTGGAAATAATGTGTCTATATTAGGAAACGGTTCAGCTGGTACGCCTTATGTGGTAAGTTCTACTGATACAAGTCTGTATGCTGACAATGGTAACATCGAAGCGGCTACAACTGTTAATGGTAACAGAATTGTTTCAATGAATGGTAGCAACATTTGGTTTAACAGTGGAGCCAGTCAGCCAAATGGGAAAATTTATATTGGTTCAACCGCTTCTTATCCAACAACAACCGGAAATTATAAACTATATGTTGAAGGAGGAATCCTAACCGAAAAAGTAAAAATAGCGTTGAGAAGCACCGCCAATTGGGCAGATTATGTGTTTGAAAAAAATTACGAATTAATGCCTTTGAAAAATGTGGAAGAATATATTGCCATCCATAAACATTTACCTGGAATTGATTCTGCAAGTGAATTAACAAAAAACGGACTTGATTTAGCAGAAATGCAGGCTAAACATATGGCTAAGATTGAAGAAATGATGCTTTATATTATTCAGCAAAATAAGACTATTGAAAAAAGCATCAAGGATATTGAAGAATTAAAAAAACAGGTTGAAGTACTAACGGCTAACGAAGATTGATATGTATAAGATACTAAAAACAGTAATAGTTTGTGCTATTTGTTTTAACTCTTATAACATCTCAGCACAACTCAGTGAGTATTTGACTTCTGAAGACAACAGAATTTCAAGTGCAAATAGAACCGAAGTGGAAATTCAGGAATTCATCAATGATAACTTTGACAATTATATATTGTCTAAAGAAATTACTGATGATGTAATCAAACACCTTAGGGATGAAGAGGAATTTACCCAGGCGGAATTGGACAAAGCAATTATAAACACTAAAATTTATGAGTTAAGAAAGTTGTTTTTTGCCCAAAACCCGGATAAAAAAGATAACTATTTTGCAAAAGCCCTTCCGCTTTCTGTCCAACAAACATGTGTGAATGGCGATTTTGAAAACGGTACAGCAGGTTACACTTTTTGGTCAGATGCCCATCCGCAACCAGCTTCCGGGACATCATTCTTTTTATCGTGTGCAACACCATCAGTACCTACCGTTTTAAATGTTGTCACACCGGTAACTAACGATTTAAACGCCGCAGTAACTTACATTGATAATACAAGACCCGGTTATCAGCAATATGACCCATCACTCGCTGGTCTGGGTGTCAATGTTCCAACGTTATTTACAAGTGGAGGCGGAGGCAACAAATGTATAAAGTTAAACAATGAGCAGGGATTTGGTTCCTCTGATATTACAACGGTTTCACGTTATTTTCCAGTCATAAATCAAGCAACAATTGATTTTAATTTTTCGTTGGTAATGGATAATAAACCGGCGCATGGCCAAGATATCCAGCCTTTTTTCAGGGTTAGGGTTTTAGACGAATTCAATAATGTGGTTGATGAAATCTGCATCGTTGCAGATCCTGACAATTGCCTGTTTAACGTATTATATGTTGCCAGTAACAGACGGGTTCTTTATACCGACTGGATTTGTGCCCGATTGAATGTGGG
>JAYURX010000484.1:0-2657 GCA_043755965.1 Flavobacterium sp.
AATTATGTTAAAGAAAAGAATCATTCCGTGTTTGGATATTAAAGACGGACGCGTGGTAAAAGGAGTCCAATTTTTAGAACTAAAAGATGCAGGAAATCCGGTAGAATTAGCCTCGTTATATTCAAAAAACGGAGCAGACGAATTGGTGTTCTTAGACATTAGTGCCACTTTGGAAAAACGAAGGGCCTTGGCCGAAATGGTAACTCAATTGTCCAAAGAAATCAATATTCCGTTTACGGTCGGCGGTGGCATTCAATCAGTAGAAGATGCAAAATTATTGCTGCAATCAGGTGCCGATAAAGTAAGCGTCAATTCAGCTGCCGTTTTGAACCCGAATTTGATTACTGAAATATCCGCCGCTTTTGGAAGTCAGAGTTTGGTGGTTGCCATCGATATCAAAAAACTAGAAAATGAGTGGTATGTTTTCATAAAAGGCGGGACGGAATCAACCGGAATTTTAGCTATCGATTGGGCTAAAAGAGTCGAAAAATTAGGGGCAGGAGAAATTTTGTTGACATCTATGAACAATGATGGTTCGAAAAACGGATTTGCGCTTGAAATTACAAACGCCATAAGTGAATCCGTTTCCATTCCTGTAATCGCTTCCGGTGGCGCAGGAAACGCACAACATTTTGTCGAATTATTCACTAAAACCGAAGTCAGCGCCGGATTAGCAGCGAGTATTTTTCACTTTAATGAAGTGCCGATTTCCGAGTTAAAAAAAGTTTTAAAAACCCATAATATTCCCATCAGATGGATTTAGATTTCTCAAAATACAACGGATTAATTCCAGTTATTATTCAGGACAACCAAACGCAGCAAGTCTTGATGTTAGGCTATATGAACGAAGAAGCATTTCGAAAAACACAACAAGAAAACATGGTAACTTTTTTCAGTCGAAGTAAAAATAGATTGTGGACAAAAGGAGAAACTTCGGGAAATTTTCTGAAAGTAATTTCCATAAAACAAGATTGCGATCGTGATGCGTTGCTGATAAAAGTCGAACCAAATGGTCCAACATGCCATAACGGTACTATTTCTTGCTTTGCCAACGAAGCACCGATTTCTTTTCTAAAGGAGTTAGAAAACGTAATTGAAGAGCGCATTTCAAATCCAAATTCGGAATCGTATGTGGCCTCACTTTTTCAAAAAGGCATCAATAAAATGGCGCAAAAAGTAGGCGAAGAAGCAGTAGAATTGGTCATCGAAGCCAAAGACAATAATGCAGATTTATTTTTAGGTGAAGCCGCCGATTTGCTGTTTCATTATTTAGTATTGCTAAAAGCAAAAGGTTTTGGATTGGAAAATGTGGAAACCATTTTAAAAGACAGAATGAAGAATAGATAAAACTGGTTTTAGTACTATCAAAGAATAACAAATCTTTATCATTTCTTTAAAACTTAACTTTAGAATTCTCATTATCTTTGTAGTGGATTTTTAAATCCTAATTCGTAATTCCTAATTCATAAATAAAAAATTATGTATCCAGAAGAAATGGTAAAACCAATGAGAGCTGAACTTTCAGACGCTGGTTTTCAAGATTTATATAATGCAGAAGCTGTAGAAAATGCTATAAAAACAGAAGGAACAACACTTGTAGTTGTAAATTCCGTTTGTGGCTGTGCAGCAAGAAATGCCCGTCCGGGAGCAAAAATGAGTTTAGACGGTGCCAAAAAACCAGACCATTTGGTAACGGTTTTTGCCGGTGTTGACAAAGAAGCCGTTGATGCAGCGCGTCAGCATATGTTCCCTTTTCCTCCATCATCGCCAAGTATGGCCTTGTTCAAAAATGGCGAACTGGTTCATATGTTAGAGCGTCACCATATTGAAGGACGTCCTGCTGAAATGATAGCTGAAAACCTGAAAGAAGCATACGCTGAATTTTGTTAAAAAATAAAATCCTTTCCTAGTGAAGGGATTTTTTACTTTGAGACGCAACCTTTGCACATTTTTATTGTCTAATCAAAAAATATTAAGATGAAAAAACTAATTACTCTTTTAGTCCTTATTTTTGTTACTTTATCATTTCAATGCTCTAGTAGTGACAATTCTCAATCAAGTGAAATAATAACGCAACAAATGCTTGATGCAAAAAAAGCAGAAATAATGACGCTTATTAATAATTCATCATGTTCTGGAAGTTGCAATTATATTGCTTTTGGTAGTAAGCCTTGTGGTGGTCCACGAGAATATTTATTATTTTCTAATGCTGTAAATATTGGACAATTACAACTGTTAGTTACACAATATAACGAAATGGAACATCAATTTAATGTTCAAACAAATGCTATTTCGGATTGTGCTATGGTTTTACCACCAAATACTGTTGAATGTGTTAATGGTACTTGTGTGATTATAAATTAAAAGGAAGATTACTATGAAAAAGAAACCCTTTCAATTGAAAAATTGATTGGGCTTTTTTATTTATAAAAATTGTAAATTTGCTCCCTAATTCTTCCATTTAGAGTTCACAACATATTTCTGTAATAACGCACTGAAGTGCGTTGCCAAATAGTTTATAGCATGCAACTGTATAACACCTTAAGCGCAGAAGAAAGAGCCGAACTTATTGACCAAGCCGGCAAACAAAGACTTACTTTGTCTTTTTATGCGTATGCCAAAATTGAAAATCCACAACAATTTCGCGACGATTTATT
>JAYURX010000485.1:0-6154 GCA_043755965.1 Flavobacterium sp.
CAGCGTCCACAAGTAACCGAAACAATAGTTCGCGAAACGCCAAAAATTAACCGCAACGATACGGTTACTATCAAACATGTAATGAGCGGGAAAACCGAAACCATGAAATTCAAAAAAGCCGAAAGTATGTTGGCTTCGGGAGAGTGGGTTTTGGTTCACTAGTAAATTAAGATGATTTTTAAATCTAATCCTCAATGGCACAAACCGTTAGGGATTTTTTGTACTTATTAAAATGCTGTGAAATATATAAATTCCCTTTAGAATTATACAGAGAATTTACTGTAAAGTAATTACCTTTGCACGGTATGATAGAGTACCTTTACAGGAATCGGAAACAGAAAAAACCAGTGAATATTAAAATATAACTCAATTCTCATTTACCTTGAAAATACATATTAAATACATGGTTTCGCTTCGTTGCAAAATGGTAGTGAAAGAGGAATTAGACAAATTAAAATTAGAGCACACCACAATAGATTTAGGCGAAGTTGTACTCAAAAAATTCATTCATGCCGAGGATAGAGAATCACTCCGCAAAGCCTTATTGAATAAAGGGTTGGAATTAATGGATGATAAAAAATCGATGATCATCGAAAGAACCAAAAATGTCATTGTAGAACTGGTTCATTACTCCGAAAAACATCCCAAAGTAAATTTTTCAGAATATCTGAGCAAAGAATTAGACTATAATTATACGCATCTTGCTAATCTTTTTTCAGAGGTCACCGGAACGACTATTGTCAATTATATCATTCTGAATAAAATAGAACGGGTGAAAGAATTGCTTTTATATGATGAATTGTCACTTACTGAAATAAGTTTCTTAATGGATTATAGCAGTCTTTCTCATTTGTCAAGCCAATTTAAAAAAGTGACCGGACTGACACCAACCTATTTCAAAAATATCAAACAATATAAAAAACGCATTCAACTGGAAGAATTGTAAACGAAAATTCTTTGGGTAAATAAAATCCTCAATAGTTAAAGCTGTTGGGGATTTTTTATTTACTTCATTTGAGAACCCGTGAAATATACAACTACGAAAGAATATAAATGAAGATGGAGAATACGAAAATCTAGCGCCCTTTGAAAACAAGTATCCTGATTTTGAAATATTTCTTTACATTTGAAATAAAAAAGAATATTTTATAGCGGTAATCCGTTTAATAAAATATAAAATACTAATTCCTGAATAGAAGCAATGAAAATAAAAATCCTTTCTGTTTTGCTATTACTTACAGCATTTTATAGCTTTTCACAAACATTGGAAACTTTAAAAAGCAATACCAAAAAATTCTACGAAGCCAATTACCTAATGGATTTTGAAGCCATTGTCTCTTTATCCCATCCGGAAATGGTGAAAGCTATTGGTAAAGACCTGATGCTGGAAAAGCTCGAGAAATATTATGAAAATGATGAATACCGTTTGCGCGAACAGTTGGAAACTTTGCCTTTTGAATTTGGTGCAATAAAGAAAATAAATGGAAAATCGTTTTGTGTAATTACCTTTCGAAATCCGATGCGCTACTTTTTTGAAACCAAATTAACAACAGAAACCGCTGCAGAAAAAGCCATTTGGTTAAAGCAAATCAACAAAACCAAGGACGTAACCTTTGAGCCAAAAAGGAACAGCTTTAACGTGAGAAGAATTTCGACTTATGTTGCAGTTGTGGATGAAACAACCAACAATGAATGGCTATTTTTTAATTTAGATGATGCGAATCAGTTGGCTTCTTTTCAAATAATTTTTGACGAAAGCATAAAAAAAGAATTGGGTTTATAAAAAATAGTATTTACCTTTATCACACTATTACTAACTAATCAAAATATTTATACCATGGCAAAAGGAAAAGACGTTCAGAAAGCCGCAAAAAAAGAACCTCTGAAGACGGCAAAAGAAAAAAAAGCTGAAAAGCGCGATAAAAAACAAACTCCCAAAAGAGATTAGTTTAACCACTAAGAACACTAAGAATGCACAAAGCTCACAAGGAAATAATTCTTTGTGAGCTTTGTGCTTTTTATACTTTGTGCACTTTGTAGTTAAAAATTGTTACTAAAGCTCATCAGGAAAAATCTTCCCGGGATTTAAAATGTTATTGTGGTCGAAGACACGCTTTATACTTTCCATCAATTCCAGATGCGCTTTGGAAAATGCTATATCCATAAAATTCTTTTGTACATAACCAATTCCGTGTTCACCGGAAAGTGTTCCTTTTAATGAAACCGTTAATTCAAATATTTGACGAATTCCCAACGGAACCTGAGTTTCCCAATTGTCATCCGTCATATCGCCTTTAATTATATTGACATGCAGATTTCCATCTCCGGCATGGCCATAACAAACAGATTTAAAGCCATACTTCTCTCCTATTTTCTTGATTCCCGATAATAATTCAGGAAGCATATATCTTGGCACAACCGTATCTTCTTCTTTATAAATTGAGTTAGATTTGACAGCTTCAGCCACTGAACGGCGCATTTTCCATAAGGCGGCTTTCTGATCCTCGGTATCAGCAAACAAAACCTCGTCAATGTCAAACTGCTCAACAACTGCCATAATTTTCTCGGCTTCCAGCATCAAGATTTCAGGATAATTCCCATCGACTTCAATCAACAAATGCGCTTGATGTTCGGGTTTGACATCCACACTAATACCTTCTACCAATCGCAATGTCCAATCAATCGCTTCACGTTCCATAAATTCTAAAGCGCTTGGAACAATTCCGGCACGAAAAATAGCAGAAACGGCTTCGCAAGCTTGTGCTGAATTGAAAAATGGTACTAACATCAGTACGTTGTGATTGTTTTTCGGTAACAATTTTAAAACGGCTTTTGTAATAACTCCCAACGTTCCTTCGCTGCCAACCATCAATTGTGTCAAATTGTAACCTGTAGAGTTTTTGAGTGTGTTTGCTCCAGTCCAAATGATTTCACCATTAGGCAAAACGACTTCCAGGTTAAGCACATAATCTTTGGTTACACCATATTTTACCGCTCTAGCGCCACCAGCGTTTTCAGCAATATTACCGCCAATCCAACAACTTCCCATACTGCTTGGATCAACTGGGTAAAACAATCCTTTTTCAGAAACAATTTCGCGCAAAACCTGAGTGATAACTGCCGGTTCAACAGTAACCTGTAGATTTAGCTCATCAATTTCCAGAATTTTATCAAGCCGTTCCATTGACAAACCAATTCCTTCATAAACCGATAAGGCACCGCCACTCAAACCTGTTCTGGCTCCAATAGGTGTCGTAGGGATTTTATATTCGTTGGCCACTTTTAATATAGCTGAAATTTCCTGGGCGTTGGCTGGTTTTACGACTACGTTTGGCGGAAAAACATAATCTTCCGTTTCGTCGTGTCCGTAATGATTAAGAGTTTCCTGATCTGTGAAGACAAAAGAATTACCCACAATATTGGATAATTTTTGAAGTATTTCGGGACTAAGTGACATTTATTTTTCGCTTTCTATTTTAATATGATTTAAGACTCGGTTATGGATTTTATGAATTATTAAATCTGACCATATTCTCCAATAAAACTGAGGATAAATATCAACTGTATACCAGGTTGTCCCTTGTAAAAGCGTTTCATTGTTTGCTGTTTTTTTCAATCTGAACTCGCCTTTATGCGACTTGAAATACCCATCCAGATGCGGTGGATGAATTGTCCAAAAAGGGTTAAATTCATTCATTGGTGTTGGTTGCGATTCAACTGAAAATTGTAATAAATTGGGTTCGGCCCAAGTAGTAATTGGTTCAACAAAACTTCCGGTTGTAAAATTGCAATAACGTATCGCTCCAACTCCTGTTCCTTTTATAGTTGCGTTTTTTGGATAAGCAATCCCTGTTTTAAAAATAAATTCATTGGGTTCAGTTATAGTTCCAAATGTTACTACGTTTTGCCAAACCTTTTCAATGGGCGCTTCAACTACAATACTGGTCTTAATCGGAATTAAACTATTCGGTTCATTTATGTAATCAAAACTTAAAAAACTCAGCGAATACAAAGTCAAAATGACTGTGACCGTTGCACTGTTAAGCATTGGCCTCTTTCTGTTTATAGTAAAACCTACATATGCACCTAACCATACTAACAGCATCAAAATTGGCAGTGCCATTACTATACAAATCATTCCTTCAATGGCAAAAATAAGTAATGCAATTGAGGCCGCTAATAAGGTTGTGAAACTTAACGAGTAGCATTCCCGTCTTGATAACTCCAATTTTTTACTGGCTAAATAAGATGGTAAAAAACCTGTAATAAACGGGACAAAAACAAAGAGGGTCCAACCGTAATCGCCAAGAAAGTAAATTGATGCATACCCAACTGCAAAAACTATCACAACGGTTAGCATAACAATTATTGATTTTAATTTCATGTTTTGAAAATGGATAAACAAACTCCCAAAAATACTATTTATTTGATTGTGCTGGCATTCTTTGAAGGAATATTTTTTACATATTGATTGACCAAACGGTATAACTGTTTGGTGGACATTGGATTTTTACCCAAGTGCCGGCTTGTGTTGTTGGATACCAATTTGAATTTCCTGTAAAATCTTTAATTTGAGTATTTGACCAGTTGGTTGGCACCCATCTTTCTAACCAGGAAGAAGAATTATTTAAGTAAACTACCAATCCCGGATTTCCATTATAACCATTTCTTCTGGCTACATATTCGTCGTTGTCAGCATATAAAATTGAGGTTGTTCCGGTAGCTTTATTGTTGTGAATCCATATCAGGTTATTGAGCTTAGCTTTGTTCAGCCACTCTTCATAATCCCTGTAGAAAATTGTCGGATAACCTTCGGCGGTTAAAATATAAGCATATGCTAAGTTTTTATTCCAAATTTCATTTGTATCGTGGTTGGAAACAAACGTAACCGCTTTAAATGGATTTCGTTTCCACATCATGTCATCATTCAAAAGTGCCAAATTATTGCCATCAAAAGCATCGTTCATTTTATAATAACAGGCAAAATCAAAAACAGAACTATTGGCAGCGTTTGCCCATGATTCCAACAAATTGACATTGGCATCCCAGTATTCACCAATTGAAAATCCTCCCACATTGACCTTCCATTGATTAACAACTCCCGGACTAAATCCTTTTACATAATCAAAACGCCAGCCATCAAATTTCAAAGTGTTTTTATAGTATTTTCCAACACCATCTGTGCGTAACCAAAGCCAATCTTTAACATTTTGTGCCTGATGACACAAGTCGGGAAAACCACCAAATGCGCCTTCATCATTATTCCCAAAAGAGTTTTTATAAAAATCGGAATATGTTCTTCTAAATTTTCCCGAAGCTATAGTGGTAAAATTAGTATAGGTATTTCCTCCTGTAAAAGGATTTGCTTCCGATTTTCCACCGGAACAGTGATTAATAACAATATCGGCATAGACCTGCATGTTTTCTATATGTGCTTTGGTGATTAGGCTTTCTAGTTCTGTCAGGGAACCAAAACGGGTTTCAGTAGAACCATTTTGATTAAAGTTTCCAAAATCAAAATAATCACACGGATCATACCCCATTGAAAAAGGACCGTTTTGACCTTTAGAGGCAGGCGGCAGCCAAATAGAACCTATTCCGGCATTACCCCAAGCGGTTATTTTTGAATTAATAGTATTCCACCAATTTCCTCCAGACGGAACATCCCAATAAAAGGCCTGCATCATTACGCCGCCTCCAGGATTGGCTACGTATTTCTCGGAAACAGATGTGCTTTGACCCGTACTAAATGGACGACCATCATGATGAGTCACATTAACTATTTTGATTTCGCTTTTTTGATTATTTTCCTGATTATCATTTTCGCTGGTATTGCAGGAATTAAAACCAACAATTAGCAAGGATAAAAAACATTTAACAAGTCTAGTTTTGGTCATGATTCAAAGTTTAGATTACTAATTATAACTTTAATAATAATGGTATATTTCTGTTAAATTAATAAAAATAACAACTAAAAATAACGACTATGTTAAAAACATAATCAACGAAAACGTTATAGTGTTAAAAACTATTATTATTAATTTACTTGCTTTAGGAATTTCTGACATTAAAATTGGTATGGCAATTTAAAGTGTTTGCTTCTTTTTCAAATTAGGAAGGAAAAAACAAATAATTCCTATTAACGGGAGATAGG
>JAYURX010000486.1:0-2647 GCA_043755965.1 Flavobacterium sp.
ACTCTATAATCCTTTAATTACCATTTTATTAGCCTTAAACATTGCCAGCTGTGGCGATAGGGATAAAGAAAAAAATTATTTCAGCTTTGACGAAAATAATTTAAAACTTTTGTATCAGCCAACTGATAAAGTTGATTTAACCTTATTGAATTCCAAAAATAAAACCATTGACAGCATTTCTTATTTTGTAAATGACCTGAGAATTTCATCTGTAAAAGGTAACGGCAAATTCACTTTGGATTTGAGTGGCAAAAAGTTGGGTTACCAAAACGTGAAAGCCTTAGTTTATTTTGAAGGTGATACGATTTCTGCCAAAACCAGAGTTGAAGTTGCTTCGGGGATTGTTCCTAAACTATTGAAATATACTGTTGTCAATACGTATACTCATGACGTAAATGCGTTTACTGAAGGATTTGAATTCTTCCGCGACACTTTGATGGAAAGTACGGGACAAAATGGTAAATCTTACTTTGCCAAAATTGATTACAAAACAGGTAAAGCTTATAAAAAAGTAGATATTGACCAACAATATTTTGGCGAAGGAATGACGGTTATCAACAACAAAATCTATCAATTAACCTGGCAAAACGAAACGGGTTTTATTTATGATGCCAATACTTTAAAAAAATTAAAAACATTTACGTTTGATAAAAAAGTAGAAGGTTGGGGAATGACAAATGACGGCAAAAATATTTACCATTCGGATGGAACGGAAAAAATCTGGACTATGGATCCGGAAACGCAAAAGCTAACCGATTTCGTAAATGTATATACTAATGAGAGCAAAATTAAAAGCGTTAACGAACTGGAATGGATTAACGGTAAAATATATGGAAACATTTGGCAAAAAGACGCTGTAGCGGTTATTAACCCTCAAACCGGCGCTGTTGAAGCGGTATTAGATTTGTCGGCTTTGCGTGCTAAAGTAACCAACAAGGAAGCCGAAGTTTTAAACGGAATTGCTTATAATAAAAAAACAAATACCATCTTCGTAACCGGGAAAAACTGGAATAGGACTTTTGAAATAAAAGTTTCACAGTAAATCTTTAAAAACTTCTAATAAAAAAGCGTCTCGTTAAAAATAACGAGACGCTTTTTATTTCTTTTTATACTCCATTTTGTCCTTATCGTAAACATAAGTAGTTTGCTGGGTTTTATTTTTCTGGGTTACAGAGCCATCGGGATTAAGTTTAAATTCAAAACCTTCCCTTCTCATTTTTTCCTGTGTTTCGGAAGCTTCGGAGTTACCCAAAAATACTTTCTCAGTAATATGATTTGTCAACTGGTAATTGGAATAGACTTGCTTCTTGGCGGTTATTTCATAGATAACTGAATAGATTGTAGTCTTCTCTTCAGTTTTATTTGGCGATTTAGTCATGCTAAGTTCTGTCCATGTAAGCAAATACAATTTAACACCATTTGCCATAAATGAACTCAGCTTGCATTCATTTGGCGCAAATCCGGTAGTGACTTCTTTTATTACCAAAGCGTTATTGGTTTTTCCTTTCTCACTAATAGTAACCTGAAATTTTCCGCCTTTTACTTCAACCTGAAGATTGTCAACTTTGGGAAATACTGAAGCGGTGGTTGCCGGTTTTTTCACAGCGCCTTTCTTTTGGCTAAAGCCACTTAAAGACAACAAGCTCACGCACACAAATAAAAATATTTTTTTCATAGCAAAAATAATATAGATTAAAATAGATAGCCAATTTACAAAATATTGTGTTTGCTAAATGTTAAATAAAAAAACCGCCATATAATTAAATAGGGCGGTTTAAAATTCAAAATTAGAACTTAATCTTTCTGTGATTTAAGTGCTAGATTATAAATCACCAAACCAAAACCTATTTTGTTAATTGCGTCAGCGATGTTGTATGCTACATCAACGTTACCCTTTCCAAGTATTCCTGTGTACCAACCATCAGTTCCTAACATATAGCCTAATGGATAAATTGCCCAACCCACCAAGACAAACCAACACAAAATTTTATGTGCTGCTAATACATTTCCGCCAGCTGCGGCAGCTAATTTTGACGCTTCTCCTAACCAAATTTCATAGGCAATCGCAAAATAAGCTATACCTGAAACTAATCCCCAAATCCATGCGTTACTTGGATCTACAGCCTCTCCAAAATAACCTGTAACCAACATGATCACCGAATAGAAAATCATTTTCCAAAGTAAAGATTGTTTTGCACCGGCAATTTTTAAGATTAAATAAAACTCAAGACACATTAATGGTACAGTAAGTATCCAGTCAACATATCTAAAGAATGTTGGAGACTCTTGGAATGAAGCCCAATAATCTCTCATGTAAAAATAATGTACTGCCGCGATAAAGGTAATCAAACCAGAAACTAACACAGAAGTACGCCACTTTTTATCAAATTGATTTAATGATAAAAAGAAAAAGGCTGAAGCAGCCATCATGGCCATGCAGCCAACAAAAAATGTAAATCCTACATAGTCTGTAGGAAGCATTTTTGAAATCAACGGAACTGATAAAATAAAATTTGTCATAATTAATTGAGATTTAAAATGATATTGTTTAACCAAATCTACAAAAGATTAAACAAAAAAACATTTATTTTGTTTAATTTTTTTTAATTATATTTAAACAAAATATAAATTCAAAATGGAAAGAATT